>JBAWHI010000337.1:0-14748 GCA_049593675.1 Nocardioides sp. | reverse complement strand
CCCTTCGGCACGTAGATGAACGAGCCGCCCGACCACACCGAGGTGTTGAGGGCCGAGAACTTGTTGTCGCCGACCGGGATGACGGTGCCGAAGTACTCCTTGAAGAGCTCCGGCTGCTCCTTGAGGGCGGTGTCGGTGTCGAGGAACAGGACGCCCTGCTCCTCGAGGTCCTCACGGATCGAGTGGTAGACGACCTCGGACTCGTACTGGGCCGCGACGCCGGAGACCAGGCGCTGCTTCTCCGCCTCGGGGATGCCGAGCTTGTCGTAGGTGTTCTTGATGTCCTCGGGGAGGTCCTCCCACGAGGTCGCCTGCTTCTCGCTCGAGCGGACGAAGTACTTGATGTTGTCGAAGTCGATCCCCGAGAGGTCCGAGCCCCAGTTCGGCATCGGCTTGCGGTCGAAGAGCTTGAGGCCCTTCAGGCGCAGGTCGAGCATCCACTGCGGCTCGCTCTTCTTGCTGGAGATGTCGCGGACGACGTCCTCGTTCAGACCCCGTCGCGCGGTGGCACCGGCGTCGTCGGAGTCGGCCCAGCCGAAGTCGTAGCGGCCGATGCCCTGGAGCTCGGGGTTGAGTTCTTCGATGGAGGTCATCAGCTGACCCGCTCCTTCTTCTCGGGGATGTCCGGGATGCATGTGGTGCAGACCCCGTCGCCATGGGCGATCGTGGCCAGTCGTTGTACGTGGCGGCCGAGGACCTTGCTGATCGCCTCGGTCTCGGCCTCGCACAGCTGGGGGAACTCGTGGGCGACGTGGGCGACCGGGCAGTGCTGCTGGCACAGCTGCTCCCCCACGACCGGCAGCTCGCGAACGGTCGCGACGTACCCCTCGTCGGTGAAGATCCTGGCCAGGACCTCGGCCGATCCGAGCTCGGGGTGCTCCGCGCGGACGCTCTCGAACCGCTCCGGGATGAACGTCACCCGCCGGGCCGCGAATTCCCGCACGGCGGCGTCGCCACCGGTCTCGCGCAGGAAACGGAGCGCCTGGACCGCGAGGTCGTCGTACTGCTGGTCGAAGCCGTCGCGACCCGACTCGGTGAGCGCGAAGACCTTGGCCGGGCGACCACGGCCACGGTGCGCCTGGGTGCGGGGCTCTCGAGCCTCGACCGCGCCGTCGTCGACGAGCTGGTCGAGGTGGCGCCGCACGGCTGCCGGCGTGAGGTCGAGCCGCTCCGCGAGGGCCGCGGCGGTGGAGGGTCCGTTGTCGAGGATCGACCGGGCCACGCGCACGCGCGTCGGCTGGTCATGGCTCGGCTCCGTGACAGGAGCGGCCGCCTCGTCGAATTCCACAACACCAGTGTGCCGTTAATGAATCTGCGCGTTCAAGCAAGGGGACCCTTAGTGGCGTGGGCCACGTCGGCCCGCGCCGCCCATCGGCGCGCGGGGAGGCCTCCCTAGACTGGCACGGTGCCCGACCAGCCCTGCGATCCTGCCGTGCAGGTCGACGGTCTGGTGATGCGCTACGGCGACAAGGTCGCCGTCGACGGACTGTCCCTGACCGTGGAGCGCGCGACCGTCACCGCCGTGCTTGGCCCGAACGGGGCCGGCAAGACCACGACGCTCGAGACGTGCGAGGGCTACCGGCGGCCGCAGCAGGGCTCGGTGCGGGTGCTCGGCCTCGACCCGGTGCGCGAGCGCCGTGACCTGCTGCCCCGGATCGGGGTGATGCTCCAGGGCGGCGGCGCGTGGAGCGGCGTGCGGGCGATGGAGATGCTCGACCACATCGCCCGGTTGCACGCCCACCCGCTCGACACCGCGATGCTCGCCGACCGGCTCGGCCTCGGCGACTGCGGACGGACGCCGTACCGGCGGCTCTCCGGGGGGCAGCAGCAGCGCCTCGGCCTGGCGATGGCGCTGGTCGGTCGCCCCGAGATCGTCTTCGTGGACGAGCCGACCGCCGGCATGGACCCCCAGGCGCGTCGCACCACCTGGGAGCTGCTCGAGGAGCTCCGTGGCGACGGCGTGACCGTCGTGCTCACGACCCACAACATGGAGGAGGCCGAGCACCTCGCCGACCGGATCCACATCATCGACCGGGGGCGGCTGATCGCGTCCGGCACGCCCCTGGAGCTGACGCGCGGTGGCCGGCAGGCGACCATCCGCCTGGTCGTCACCCGACCCTTCCCTCCCGGCTCCCCCGCCTCGTTGCGAGCCGCCCTCGGCGCCTCCACGGAGGTCACCCAGCTCGACGAGGTGAGCCTGCTCGTGACCGGGCCCGCGGACGCCTCGACGCTCGCCAAGATCTCGCGCTGGTGCGAGGAGAGCGGCGTCCTGCCCGAGTCCTTGCGGCTCGGCCAGCGCAACCTCGAGGACGTCTTCCTCCAGCTCACCGGACGGGAGCTGACCCCATGACGTCGCCGAGCAGGGGCTCCTTCACGCCCGCACCGGGAGGCGCGCCCCTCGCGCGCCAGGTGCTGGCGCAGGCGCGGATGGAGGCGCGCCTGATGCTGCGCAACGGGGAGCAGCTGCTGCTCGCCGTCGCGATCCCCGTCATCGTGCTGATCGGCGGGGTCACCGGCTCCGAGCAGATCGGCCTCGAGCTCGAGCACGCCCCGATCGACGTCTTCGCCCCGGGCGTGCTCGCCCTGGCCGTGATGTCGACCGCCTTCACGTCGCTGGCCATCGCGACCGGCTTCGAACGGCGCTACGGCGTCATCAAGCGCCTCGGCTCCTCCCCGCTCCCCCGCTCCGGGCTCCTCGCCGGCAAGGTCGGGGCGCTGCTCCTGGTCGAGGTGCTGCAGATCGTCGTGATCAGCCTGGTGGCGTTCGCCCTCGGTTGGGACCCCACGGTCGCCGCCGTCGGCGTGGTGCTGGCGGTGGTCGCCGGCACCGCCGCCTTCGCCTCGCTCGGCCTGCTGCTCGCCGGGGTGCTGCGCGCCGAGGCGACGCTGGCCGCGGCGAACCTGGTCTACCTGCTCCTGCTGGCCGGCGGCGCCGTCGTGCTCCCGGTCTCGGCGTACGGCGCGTTCGGCGAGGTCGTGCGCTGGCTGCCCTCGGGCGCCCTCGGCAGCGCGATGCGGGAGTCACTGATCGACGGTGCGACCGCCTGGCGCGACCTCGGCGTGCTCGTCGTGTGGGCCACGCTCGGCACCGCACTCACGGCAAGGACCTTCCAATGGGAGTGACCTCGCGGCTGGGCCACCGCCTGCGCCACCTGGACGCCTGGCTGTCCGGCTGGGCGTGGGCCTCGATCGTGGCCAACATCGGGATCGTCGTCACCGGCGGCGTCGTCCGGCTGACCGGCTCCGGCCTCGGCTGCCCGACCTGGCCACGCTGCACCGAGGAGTCCTTCACCCCGCACGGCGCCTACGACCTGCACTCGGCCATCGAGTTCGGCAACCGGATGCTCACCTACGTGCTGGTGGCCATCGCGGTCGGCACCTTCGTGGCGGCCTGGCAGTCGCGACGCAGCGACCTGAGGATCATCTCGGCCATCATGGCGCTCGGCATCCCGGCCCAGGCGATCATCGGCGGCATCACGGTGCTCACCGACCTCAACCCGTGGATCGTGTCGCTGCACCTGCTCTGCTCGATGGCCATCATCGGCGTCGCGATGCTGTTCCTCCAGCGCGTCCGCCGACCCGCGCCCGCCGCCGGCGCCGCGCGCGGCCCCCTCGTCGCGCTGGCGTGGTCGACGTTCGTCGCGGCCTGGGTCGTGCTCTACGTCGGCACGGTGGTCACCGGCGCCGGGCCGCACGCCGGCGACGCGGAGTCCCCCCGCAACGGACTGGACCCGCTGCAGTGGAGCCAGATCCACGCTGACGCGGTGTTCTTGCTGATCGGGCTCACGATCGGCCTGATCTTCGCCGCCCTCGCCACCCACCAGCCGGCGGCGACGGTCAGCGCCGTCATCGGGCTGCTCGTCGTGGAGCTGGGCCAGGGCCTGATCGGCTTCGTGCAGTACTTCACCGATCTCCCCGTCGTGCTGGTCGGCTTCCACATGCTCGGCGCCGCGCTCGTCTCCGCCGCCGTCACATGGGCGGTGATCCAGGTGCGGGAGCCGGCAACGGACCCGGACATGGCGTTGGCGGTCACCCGTTCCCCCGTGGACCGGCGACCGCCAACACCCACGTAGACGCGGCGGGGAGCCGATTGGTTGCCCTCGCGGCGAAATCGATTCCTCAGCGGCTGATCAGCGGGTCCAGCGCCACCGCGACGAACAGCAGCGACAGGTAGAGGTTCGACGTGTGGAACAGCCGCATCGGCTGGATCCGTGCGAGGTCCTCCGTGCCGCGGGTACGAGCCCACATCCGGTGCGCCTCGAGCAGGAACACCGCTCCGAGGACGGCGGCGGCGACCGGGTAGAACAGGCCCGTGTCGGCGACCGGCCACAGCAGCAGCGAGGTCGCGACCATCACCCAGCTGTAGATCACGATCTGGCGTCCCACGGTCTGCGCTGAGGCGACGACCGGGAGCATCGGCACATCGACGTTCGCGTAGTCCTCGCGGTAGCGCAGGGCGAGCGCCCAGGTGTGCGGCGGCGTCCAGAAGAACACCACCATGAAGAGCACGACCGGTGTCCAGGACAGGGATCCGGTGACGGCCGTCCACCCGATGAGGGTCGGGAAGCAGCCGGCGATGCCGCCCCAGACGATGTTCTGCGTGGTCCGCCGCTTGAGCAGCATGGTGTAGCCGAAGACGTAGAACGCGTTGGCGAGGACCGCCAGCAGCGCCGACAGCGGGTTGACCCAGGCGTAGAGGATCGCCGTGGAGAGGATCGCGAGGGTGAAGCCGAAGACCAGCGCGGCTCGCGGCGACACGATGTGTCGCGGCAGCGCCCGCCGGCGGGTCCTGCGCATCTGCTCGTCGATGTCGCGGTCGTAGACGCAGTTGAAGACCGATGCCGATCCGGCCGAGAAGGTGCCGCCGATCACCGTCGCGACGACGAGTCCGAGGTCGGGCACGCCTCGTGCGGCGTAGAACATCACCGGCACCGTCGTCAGGAGCAGCAGCTCGATGACCCGCGGCTTGGTGAGCCCGACGTACGCCGCGACCACGTCCTTGAGCGTCGCCCGCTCGTCCGCGGGCTGCCGCGCGGCAGAAGCCGGCTGGCCGACGTACGTCACAGGGATCCTCGGGCGGGAAAGTGGGCACCGGAACAGTGCGTGGACGGATGGGAGTCTATCGCCCGACATGAGTAGGCTCGGCATTGGCCGAACCCCCCGAAAGGAACTCTGTGAGCAACACCTCTGCCCTCGACTGGACCGACCTCGATCAGAAGGCGGTGGACACGGCCAGGGTCCTGGCCATGGACGCGGTGCAGAAGGTCGGCAACGGCCACCCCGGCACCGCGATGAGCCTCGCCCCGGCCGCGTACCTCCTCTTCCAGAAGGTCATGCGCCACGACCCTGCGGACTCGCGGTGGATCGCCCGCGACCGGTTCGTGCTCTCCTGCGGACACTCGAGCATCACGCTCTACACCCAGCTCTACCTGGGTGGGTTCGGGCTGGAGCTCGAGGACCTCCAGGCGCTGCGCACCTGGGGCTCGAAGACGCCCGGCCACCCCGAGCTCCACCACACCGCCGGCGTCGAGGTCACGACCGGCCCGCTCGGCCAGGGGGTCGCGAACGCGGTCGGCATGGCGATGGCCGCCCGTCGCGTGCACGGCCTGCTCGACCCCGACGCGGCCGACGGCGAGAGCCTCTTCGACCACCACGTCTACGCGCTGTGCTCCGACGGCGACCTGCAGGAAGGCGTCAGCGCCGAGGCCAGCTCGATCGCCGGCACCCAGGAGCTCGGCAACCTCACCGTCATCTATGACCGCAACCGGATCTCGATCGAGGGCAACACCGACATCGCGTTCACCGAGGACGTCGCCGCTCGCTACCAGGCCTACGGCTGGCACGTCCAGGTGGTCGACTGGACGAACGGCGGCAAGGAGTACGTCGAGGACGTCGCGGCGCTCTACAAGGCGATCAACGCCGCCCGCCGGGTCACCGACCGGCCCTCGATGATCGTGCTCGACACGATCATCGCCTGGCCCGCTCCGAACGCCCAGGGCACCGAGGCGGCCCACGGCAGCGCTCTCGGCGACGACGAGGTCGCCGCCACGAAGAAGGTGCTCGGCTGGGACCCGGACAAGACCTTCGAGGTCCCGGACGAGGTCATCGCGCACACCCGCAAGCTCAGCGAGCGCGGTGCGGCGTGGGGTGCCGAGTGGGACGAGCGGTACGCCGCGTGGGCGGACGCCAACCCCGAGAAGGCGACGCTGCTGCACCGGCTCAAGGCCCGCACGCTGCCCGAGGGCCTCGAGGACGCGCTGCCGGTCTTCGAGGCCAGCGAGAAGGGCGTGGCGACCCGGTCGGCGTCGGGCCAGGTGATCAACGCCGTCGCCCCGCTGATGCCGGAGCTCTGGGGAGGCTCGGCCGACCTGGCCGGCTCCAACAACACCACCATCAAGTCGGCACCGTCGTTCCTCCCCGAGGGCGGCGGCGTCGAGGAGTGGCAGGCCGATCCCTACCAGGGCCGGGTGCTGCACTTCGGCATCCGCGAGCACGGCATGGGTGCGATCATGAACGGCATCGCCGCGGACGCGCTGACCCGGGTCTTCGGCGGCACCTTCCTCACCTTCTCCGACTACATGCGGGGTGCGGTGCGGGTGGCGGCCCTGAGCCAGCTGCCGGTGACCTACGTGTGGACCCATGACTCGATCGGCCTGGGCGAGGACGGTCCGACCCACCAGCCGATCGAGCACCTGGCTGCGCTGCGCGCCATGCCGGGTCTCGACGTCGTGCGGCCTGCGGACGCCAACGAGACCGCCGCTTGCTGGCACACCGTGCTCGGCAACACCGACCGCCCCGCCGCACTCGCGCTGACCCGCCAGAACGTGCCGGTCTTCCCCCGCGGCGAGGACGGCTTCGCAGAGACCAGTGAGGTGCACCGCGGCGCCTACGTCCTGATCGACGCCGAGGGCGGGACACCGGACGTGGTCCTGATGGCCACCGGCTCGGAGGTGCAGCTCGCCGTCGCCGCGCGCGCCCAGCTCGCCGACGCCGGTGTCCGGGCCCGGGTGGTGTCGATGCCGTGCCTGGAGTGGTTCGAGGCCCAGGACCAGTCCTACCGCGACACGGTGATCCCGCCCATCGTGAAGGCCCGGGTCTCGGTCGAGGCCGGGGTGAAGCAGGGGTGGCGCGAGTACGTCGGCGACCACGGCCGGATCGTCTCGATCGAGACCTACGGCGCCTCCGCCGACTACGCCCGCATCTACCAGGAGTACGGCGTCACCACCGAGGCGGTCATCGCCGCCGCCCACGACACCATCGCCGCCACCCGCGGCTGAACCGCACCAGAGGAGCAGTCACATGAGTGATCGACTGAAGAAGCTGTCCGACGCAGGGGTGTCGATCTGGCTCGACGACCTGTCGCGCGAGCGGATCGAGACCGGCAACCTCGCCGCCCTGGTGCAGGAGAAGTCGGTGGTCGGTGTGACCACCAACCCGACGATCTTCGCCGGGGCCATCGCCGAGGGCGAGCGCTACGACGAGCAGGTCGCCCAGCTCGTCGACAAGGGCGAGAGCGTCGACAAGGTCGTCTTCGAGCTCACCACCGAGGACGTCCGCAACGCCTGCGACATCATGAGGCCGGCCTACCAGACCGCGGCGTACGACGGCCGCGTCTCGATCGAGGTGGAGCCCGACCTCGCCAACGACACCGACGGCACCATCGCGTCGGCACGCGCCCTGTGGGCCGCCGTCGACCGCCCCAACGCCCTGATCAAGATCCCGGCCACCCTCGAGGGTCTGCCGGCGATTACCACCGCGATCGGCGAGGGCATCAGCGTCAACGTCACGCTGATCTTCGGCGAGCAGCGCTACCGCCAGGTCATGGACGCCTACCTGACCGGTCTCGAGCAGGCCCGGGCGGCCGGGCGCGACCTGTCGACGATCCACTCGGTCGCCTCGTTCTTCGTGTCGCGGGTCGACTCCGAGGTCGACAGCCGACTGGAGGCGGTCGGCTCCGAGGCGGCGCTGGCGCTGCGCGGCAAGGCCGCCGTCGCCAACGCCCTGGTCGCCTACGGCGCGTTCGAGGAGGTGTTCGCCACCGACCGCTGGCGCGAGCTGGAGTCCGCCGGCGCCAACCGCCAGCGCCCGCTGTGGGCCTCGACCGGGGTGAAGAACCCGGACTACGACGACACCATGTACGTCCGCGACCTTGTCGTCGCGGAGACGGTCAACACGATGCCGGAGAAGACCATGGACGCCTTCGCCGACCACGGCGAGGTCCTCGGTGACGTCGTGACGGGCAAGGCGAGCGAGGGGCGGGCCATCCTCGACCGGATCGTGGAGCTCGGCATCGACTGGGAGGACGTGCTCCTGGCCCTCGAGAGCGAGGGGGTCGACAAGTTCAAGAAGTCCTGGGTCGAGCTGGTCGAGACCGTGTCCGGCCAGATGGAGAAGGCGCAGGCGTGACCTCCGCGCCCGTCGACCCGACCTCGACGCAGGCGTGGGCGCGGCTCTCCGCCGTGGCGGAGGGCTTCGCCCCCGACCTGCGCGGGTGGTTCGCGCAGGATGCCGATCGGGTCGGACGGCTGAGCTTCACCGCCGCGGACCTCCACGTCGACCTCTCCAAGGCGCTGGTGGACGAGCGGGTGGTCGAGGCGCTGCTGGCCCTCGCCGACGAGGTCGGCCTCGAGCAGCGTCGCGACGCGATGCTGCGCGGCGACCGGATCAACGTCACGGAGGACCGCGCGGTGCTCCACACCGCCCTGCGACTGCCACGAGAGGTGAGTCCCGAGCAGCGGCCGAGGGTCGACGGGCAGGACGTCGTCGGCGACGTGCACGAGGTCCTGGGGCGTGTCTACGACTTCGCCGACCGGGTGCGCAGCGGCGCGTGGCGCGGGGTCGCCGGCGACCGGATCCGCACCGTGGTCAACATCGGCATCGGCGGCTCGGACCTGGGTCCGGTGATGGCCTACGAGGCGCTGGCGGCCTATCGCCAGGAGGGTCTCGAGTGTCGCTTCATCAGCAACATCGACCCGACCGACGCCGCGACCACCCTCGCGGACCTCGATCCGGCCACGACCCTCTTCATCGTCTCGAGCAAGACCTTCGGCACCCTGGAGACGCTCACCAACGCACGTCTGTGCAAGTCCTGGCTCCTCGACCGGCTCGTCGCCGACGACCCCTCGATCGACCCGCAGGAGGCGGTCGCTCGGCACTTCGTGGCGGTCTCCACCGCGCTCGACAAGGTCGCCGACTTCGGCATCGACCCGGCCAACGCCTTCGGCTTCTGGGACTGGGTCGGCGGTCGCTACTCGATGGACTCGGCGATCGGCACGTCGCTGGTCGTCGCCATCGGACCGGAGCGGTTCGCCGAGCTGCTGGCGGGCTTCCATGCGATGGACGACCACTTCCGCACCGCCGACCTCGCCAGCAACGTGCCGGTCCTGATGGGGCTGCTCAACGTCTGGTACACCGACTTCCTCGGGGCCCAGACCCACGCGGTGCTCCCCTACGCCCAGCTGCTGCACCGGTTCCCCGCCTATCTCCAGCAGCTCACGATGGAGTCGAACGGCAAGAGCGTGCGCTGGGACGGCAGTCCGGTCACCTGCGAGACCGGTGAGATCTTCTGGGGAGAGCCCGGGACCAACGGGCAGCACGCGTTCTACCAGCTGATCCACCAGGGCACCCGACTGATCCCGGCCGACTTCATCGCCTTCGCCAACCCGGCCTACCCGCTCAGCGACGGCGAGCAGGACGTGCACGAGCTGTTCTTGGCCAACTTCTTCGCCCAGACCCAGGCGCTCGCGTTCGGCAAGACCGCCGACGAGGTGCGTGCGGAGGGCACCGACGAGGCCGTCGTACCGGCCCGGGTGTTCCCCGGCAACCGGCCCACCACCTCGATCATGGCGCCCGCCCTGACTCCTGCGGTGCTCGGGCAGCTGATCGCCCTCTACGAGCACCTGACCTTCGTGCAGGGGGTCGTCTGGGGCATCGACTCCTTCGACCAGTGGGGCGTCGAGCTGGGCAAGCAGCTCGCCCAGCAGCTCAGCCCGGCGGTCTCCGGCGACACCGCGGTCGCCGCCGAGCAGGACGCGTCGACGCAGTCCCTCATCGACTACTACCGGAGGCACCGGCTGTGACAGACCAGAACCCGTTGCGCGATCCCCGCGACCGCCGGCTACCCCGGATCGCCGGCCCGAGCGGCCTGGTGCTGTTCGGCGTCACCGGCGACCTGTCGCGCAAGAAGATCATGCCCGCGATCTACGACCTCGCGAACCGGGGGCTGCTGCCCCCCGGCTTCAGCCTGACCGGCTTCGCGCGGCGTGACTGGGCCGACCAGGACTTCGCGCAGATCGTGCACGACTCGGTCAAGGAGCACGCACGCACCGAGTTCCGCGAGGAGGTCTGGAAGCAGCTCGCCGAGGGCTTCCGGTTCGTTCCTGGCGACTTCGACGACGACCACGCGTTCGAGCGGCTCCGCCGCACCATCGACGAGCTCGACGAGCTGCGCGGCACCGGTGGCAACCACGCGTTCTACCTCGCGATCCCGCCCGGGTTCTTCGGCACCGTGGTCGGCCAGCTCCAGAAGCACGGACTCACCGAGGGCGTCGACGACTCCTGGCGGCGGGTCGTCGTCGAGAAGCCCTTCGGCCACGACCTGGAGTCCGCCCGCGAGCTCAACGACGTGCTCGGCCAGGTGTTCCCCAGCGGCTCGATCTTCCGGATCGACCACTACCTCGGCAAGGAGACGGTCCAGAACATCTTGGCGATGCGGTTCGCGAACACCATGTTCGAGCCGATCTGGAACTCCAACTACGTCGACCACGTCCAGATCACGATGGCCGAGGACGTCGGCATCGGTGGCCGAGCCGGCTACTACGACGGGATCGGCGCCGCCCGAGACGTGATCCAGAACCACCTGCTGCAGCTGATGTGCCTGGTCGCGATGGAGGAGCCGCAGGCCTTCGACCCCGACAGCCTGCGGATCGAGAAGCAGAAGGTGCTCGCCAGCGTCACCCTGCCCCGCCGGCTGGACCTGGCGACCGCCCGTGGGCAGTACGCCGCCGGCTGGGCCGGCGGCAGGAAGGTCGCCGGCTTCCTCGACGAGGAGGGGATCGAGCCCTCCTCCACGACCGAGACCTTCGCCGCGGTGAAGCTCAACGTCGAGACCCGTCGCTGGGCCGGTGTGCCGTTCTACCTGCGCACCGGCAAGCGACTGGGCCGTCGCGTCACCGAGGTCGCGATCGTCTTCAAGCGCGCACCCCACCTGCCGTTCAACCAGTCCGCCACCCAGGAGCTGACGCACAACGCGCTGGTCATCCGGGTCCAGCCCGACGAGGGCGTGACCCTGCGGTTCGGCTCCAAGGTGCCCGGGACCGCCCTGGAGATCCGCGACGTGAACATGGACTTCGTCTACGGGGGTGCGTTCACCGAGTCCTCCCCCGAGGCCTACGAGCGGCTGATCCTCGACGTGCTGCTCGGTGACCCGCCGCTCTTCCCCCGGCACGAGGAGGTCGAGCTGTCCTGGCAGATCCTCGACCCGATCCTCGAGCACTGGGCCAAGCAGGACAAGCGGGGCAAGGGCGAGCCGGACCAGTACGACTCCGGGACCTGGGGGCCGGCGTCGGCCGACGCCATGATGGCCCGCGACGGACGCGTGTGGAGGCGACCCTGATGACCTCGAACCGCCGCGTTGCGGAGCTCCGCCGCAGCGCCTCACCCCACACGTGTGAGGGGACACCACGATGATCGAGCTCCTGGACACCAACTCCTCCGAGATCGCCGCCGAGCTGCAGCACGCCCGCGTGCGAGCAGGCAGTCCGGCGATGGGCATGGTGATGACCCTGGTGATCGTCGTCGACGAGGACGATGCCGAGGGCGCGATGCGCGCCGCCCGGGCGGCGTCGCACGAGCACCCGGCCCGGGTCCTCGGCGTCATCCTCGGCGACGCCCGCGGCACCGCCCAGGTCAACGCCCAGGTCGGCACGGGCTCCGGATGGACCGGCGAGACCGCCCTGATCCGGCTCAAGGGCGAGGTGGTCAAGCACTGCGAGTCGGTGGTCCTGCCGCTGCTCCTGCCCGACTCGCCGGTGGCCGTCTGGTGGCCCAACCACCCGCCGGAGGACCCGGCCGCCGATCCGCTCGGACGGCTTGCGCAGCGCCGGATCACCGACGCCGCCTCGGCCGTGCGCGGCAAGACCAAGGCGATCCACCAGCAGGCCGCGGCGTACACGGTCGGCAACACCGACCTCGCGTGGACCCGCATCACCCCCTGGCGCGCGCTGCTCGCGGCCTCGCTGGACCAGCACCCGCTCAAGGTCACCTCCGCGGCCGTGACGGCGGAGCGGATCAGCCCGAGCGCCGAGCTCCTCGTCGCCTGGCTGGCCGACCGGCTCAAGATCTCGGTGGACCGGTCGAGCTCGGAGGGCCCCGGCATCACCGAGGTCGTCCTGGAGACGAAGGAGGGGCCGATCCGGATCAGCCGCGCCGACGGCAAGCTCGCCACCTTCTCCTCGCCCGGGCGGCCCGATCGTCCGGTAGCGCTCAAGCGACGCGACCTGCCCGAGCTGCTCGCCGAGGAGCTCCGGCGCCTGGACGAGGACGACGTCTACGCCGAGACCGCGCGCAAGCTGACCAAGCTGGGAGAGTCGACGTGACCGCCACCCCCCGCATCGAGGTCCACCCGGACTCCGGGTCCCTCGCCACCGCCGTCGCGGGCGAGCTGCTCAGCCGGCTCGCCGACGCCCAGGCCACCGGTGCGATCCCGCAGATCGCGCTGACGGGCGGAAGCATCGCCGAGGAGATCCACCGCGAGGTGGCGCGGCTCTCCCCCGCCGCCGAGGTCGACTGGTCCCAGGTCGTCGTGTGGTGGGGCGACGAGCGGTTCGTCGCACCCGACTCCCCCGATCGCAACGCCGGCCAGGCCCGGGCCGCCTTCCTCGACGCGGTGGGCGCCGATCCGGCCCACGTGCACGAGATGCCGTCGACCGCCGACGCTGCGGACGTCGACAGCGGCGCGGCGTCGTACGCCCGCACGCTGCGCGAGCACGGCAGCGGCGAGTTCGACGTCGTGATGCTCGGCGTCGGCCCCGACGGTCACATCGCGTCGCTGTTCCCCGGCTTCCCCCAGCTCGACGCGGCCGACGCGATCGCCGTGGGCGTCACCGGGTCGCCGAAGCCGCCCCCCGAGCGGGTGAGCCTGACCTTCGCGGCCCTGAACCGCGCGAAGTCGGTGTGGTTCCTGGTCAGCGGCGAGGCCAAGTCCGGTGCGGTGGCCGCCGCCCTCGGCGACGCCGACCTCCACGAGATCCCCGCCGCCGGCGTCACCGGTCACGACGAGACCATCTGGTTCCTCGACCGTCCTGCCGCTTCCCGCCTCTGACGCTGACCTGTCAGTTCTGGTCGCTGCTTCTACGCTGACCTGTCAGTTCTGGGCGTTGCTTCGACGCTGACCTGTCAGTTCTGGTCGCCGTTCCTAGGCTGACCTGTCCGTTCTGGTCGTCGGGTACGTCGTCGGCGGCACCAGGCTGCTGCGGGCCTGCGCCAGGGCGGACCGAAGCCGCGGGCCCGGGTCCGCGTGCAGGCGGTAGACGTCGTCCTTGACGAACACCTCGATGTGCCAGTCGCGGCGATCGAGCCAGCCTCGACGACCCTCGTCGTGCTCGGTGTCCGTGTGGAACTCGACGCCGTCGTACTCGGCTGCGAAGAACGCGTCGGGGAGCGCCAGGTCGAGGCGGTAGATCGGCACGCCGAAGTCGTCGTGCACCCACCACTGGAGCTCCGGCCGTGGGAGTCCGGCGTCGTACCAGTGCAGCCGCAGTGCCGACTCCGCGACCGACTCGGCCCGCCCGTCGGCGATCGCCACGAGCGCGCGCAGCTGGATCACCCCCCGGTAGCCCTTGAAGCGCGGCAGCTCGACGAGGAGCTCGTCCTGCTCGACCCCGAGCCTGAGGAACTGGTCCAGCGCAGCGAGAGCGTCGAAACGCCACAAGGAGCGGCCGAGGTCGAGTGCCGTCCGGACGGGCGAGGTCACCGCCAGCCCGTGGACCTCCACCACGTCGCTGTCGAGCAGCATCCGTTCACCGCCCTCGGCGGCCTCTCGTCGGCACCGCGTCCCCGGCCGCTGGTGCACCGAGACCGGAACGGCGCAGGTGCGCGCGTTGCGGGGCAGCAGGTCGACACCGTGCAGCCACGCCGCGCTCCGATCCGTGACGACCGCGCTCGACGAGACGACGAGGTGGAGGGCCAGCGCGCGGAACACCAGGTCGTGGGGAGCCTGCGCAGCGGCGTACACGCCCTGGACCACACGGCGCACCAACCCCCGCTGGAGCAGGCGACGCAGCTGGCCGCGCGGCACGCCGAGCCGCTCGGCCTGCCGAGCCGTGAACGGTTGGTCGAGCGGGAGCGGGCAGCGCTCATCGAGGAGGACGACGTCGGAGGAGCACCAGGTTGCCATGCCCGCAACATGCCCGCCCGAGGTCGGGAGCCTCAGCGTTCTCCACAGGCTGCAGGTGACAGGTCAGCGTCCAGGGGCCAGCCCGGCCAGAGGTGACAGGTCGGCGGCTACCGACCAGCCAGAAGTGACAGGTCGGCGCCTACCGACCAGCCAGAAGTGACAGGTCAGCGTCTAGGTTCAGAAGATGACGTCGCCGGACTTGCGGCGCGAGCGGAGCAGGGCGACGGCCTCGTCGAGGATGTCGGCCGCCTCCTGGTCGGAGCGCCGCTCCTTCACGTAGGCGAGGTGGGTCTTGTACGGCTCGATCTTCGGTGCCGGCGGCGGGTTCTCGGAGTCCATGCTCGCGGGCAGCC
>JBAWHI010000336.1:0-2655 GCA_049593675.1 Nocardioides sp. | reverse complement strand
ACCCGCGACGTCACGCACGGCTCCGGTGACGATCGTGGTCACCTGACCCACGGTCGAGGCAGCAGCCTGGACCGAGTCCTGCACGGCGTCCTTGCGGATCTCGGCCTTGCTCAGGTGGTCCCTCATGTGCCCATCCTCAGGCTGCGACGGGCTCGGCACAACCGGGACCACGGCAGGGCGTTGACACAGCCATGCCAGAGCCGTGACAGGGCATGGTGGTCCACCACGCCCTAGCCTGACTCCATGACAGCGAGGGTCGACGGCGGGGACGAGCCGATCACGCGGATGCAGCGCAAGGAGCGCACCCGCCGCGCGATCCTCGACGCCGCGCTCGACCTGTCCGACGAGAGCACGCTCGCGGCGATCTCCCTGCGCCAGGTCGCCAAGGAGGTCGGGATCGTGCCGACCGCCTTCTATCGTCACTTCGACTCGGTCGACGCCCTCGGCGTCGCTCTGGTCGACGAGTCGTTCGCCTCGCTGCGCACGATGATCCGTGACATCCGTCGCGGCGACCCCGCGCTCGCCGACATCGTGGACCGGTCCATCACGGTGCTCGTGGACCACGTGCACCGGGACCGTGCGCACTTCCTGTTCATCGCCCGCGAGCGGGCGGCCGGACCACCCGGCGTCCGGGACGCGATCCGCGACCAGATCGAGCTGTTCGAGCGCGAGCTCGCCACGGACCTGGACCGGCTCCCCGTCACCGACCACTGGTCAGCCGAGGACCTGGGCGTGGTCTCCAACCTGATCGTCACCGCCCTGGTCGCCACGGCCGAGGCCATCCTCGGCGCGGCGGGCCGCCCCGACCACGAGGAGTACCTCGTCGAGCGGGCCCGCACCCAGCTGCGGATGGTGCTGATCGGCGCCGTGAACTGGCGCTCGAGGCCGTGAGCCCGGGCGCTCGCGCTGCTGGCGGGACCGACTAGCCCCCGGGGCGCACCGTGACGTCGGGGATCGTCGCGTCGCGGGGCAGGTCGAGCACGTGCAGGATCGCGTCGGCGACGGTGCCGGGTCGGATCCAGTCGGCGGCGTCGTACTCCTTGCCCTCCTGCTGGTGCACCTTCTCCTGCATCGGGGTGGCTGTCCTGCCCGGGTAGACGGTGGTGACCCGGATGTCGCTCTCCTCGCCGCGGAGTGAGTCGGCGAGCGCCTTGAGGCCGTGCTTGGACGCGGCGTACGCCGACCAGGTCGGGTGCGCGGTCAGACCCGCGCCCGAGTTCACGAACACCACGGTGCCGCGGGCCGCACGCAGGGCAGGAAGCGCCACCCGGGTGAGGGCGGCCGGCGCGACCAGGTTGACGCGCAGCTGCGAGGACCAGTCGTGGACCGACAGCTCGGACACCAGCCCGAGCTCGACCACGCCGGCAGCGTGGACCACCGAGTCCAGGGCATGCGGAAGAGCCACCGACTCGACCGACTCCGGACTGGCCAGGTCGGCGACGAGGATCTCGGCGTCGGCGTACTCGGCGCGCAGGTCCGCAGCCCGCTCGTCGGAGCGCGCCAGGAGCACGACGTCGTCGCCACGCTCCACCAGACGACGGGTGAGCTCGGAGCCGATGCCGGAGCCGGCTCCGGTGACCAGGTGCCTCATCGGGTGAAGACGATCTTGCCGAACTGGTCGCCGTCCAGCATGGCGGCGAACCCGTCCCGCGCCTCGGTCATGGGGACGGTCCGGTCGATCAGCGGCCGGGCGCCGGTCGCGTCGAGCATCGTCACCAGTGCGGCGAGCTCCTCCCGCGTGCCCATCGTCGAGCCGATCACGCTGAGCTGCAGGAAGAAGATCCGGGTCAGCTCCGCGTCATCGAGGTCCGGACCGGAGGTCGTGCCAGACGTCACGATCCGACCGCCCGGACGCAGCGCCCGGATCGAGTGCGACCAGGTCGCCTTGCCGACGGTCTCCATCACCGCGTCCACCTTCGTCGGCAGCCGCGCGCCGGACTCGAACACCTCGTGCGCGCCGATCTCCAGCGCCCGCTGCCGCTTCGCCTCGTCACGGCTGGTCGCGAGCACGCGCAGGCCGGCCGCGCGAGCGAGCGTGATGACCGCGGTGGCGACGCCGCCGCCGGCACCCTGCACGAGCACGGTCTCGCCGGCCTTGAGGTCGCCGCGGGTGAACAGCATCCGGTACGCCGTGAGCCAGGCGGTCGGCAGGCACGCGGCCTCCTCGAACGACAGCGACGCCGGCTTGGGGACGACGTTGGCGCGCGGCACCGCGACCTTGTCGGCGAAGGTCCCCTGGTAGCGCTCCGAGAGCAGCGACCGTCGGGGATCGAAGGTCTCGTCGCCGCTCCACGAGGGATCGCTGATGACGGCGTGCACGACCACCTCGTTGCCGTCCTCGTCGTGACCCGCGGCGTCGCAGCCGAGGATCATCGGCAGCGCCTCCTCACGCAGCCCGATCCCCCGCAGCGAGAACAGGTCGTGGTGGTTGAGCGAGGCTGCCTTGACCGACACCGTGGTCCACCCGTCGGGGACTCCCGCCTCGGTGGGATCGGGCCGCTCCCCCACCTGCAGGGCGGAGAGCGGGTCGGTCGTGGAGAAGCTGTCGGCGTAGACGGCGAACATGTGCCGACCCTAGCGGGGCGCGCCGAACCCGCGGACCGCGTGGGGAGGCGGGTCGACCGAGGCCGCGCGAGCGTCGAGACACCTGAGACG
>JBAWHI010000335.1:0-1949 GCA_049593675.1 Nocardioides sp. | reverse complement strand
CGGCCTCGCCTCGCGCGGTCGGATCGCCTACGCCGCCGGCTTCACCGGCCTCGGGGTGGGCGCCACCCGGTTCGCCGCCGAGGTGATGCTCGACCGGCTCTCCGGCCTCTCCACCGAGCGCACCCGCCTGGAGATGGTCCGCCGCAAGCCGCTGCCGTTCCCGCCAGAGCCGCTGGCGGCGATCGGCATCAACGCCACCCGCTGGTCGCTGGATCGCGCCGACCACCAGCAGGGTCGGCGCAACCTGTTCCTGAAGGCCCTCGACAAGGCAGGACTCGGTTTCGACTCATGAGCAAGCGACTGTTGACCAACGATGTGCTGAGCGCCGACCTCGGCACGGACCGGACACTGGAGCTCGACGCTCTCGGGGAGAGCTCGGTGGGGGTGTGGTCGATGGACCCTGGGACCGAGCAGGACACCGAGGTCGATGAGGTGTTCGTGATCCTCGCGGGTCGCGGCACCGTCACCTTCGACGACGGCGAGGTCGTCGATCTCGCCCCCGGCGTCGCCGTCCGGCTCCGTGCCGGCGAGCGCACCACCTGGGTCGTCACCGAAGCCCTGCGCAAGGTGTACGTCGCTGGGTGACCACAGACCCGGTCGACGGTGAGCAGGCCGTCGGTCGGGCGCCGACGCCCCCGAGGTCCTACGATGCGAGGCATGGTCCGTCGAAGGACAGGGGCTCGGCTGGGCCTGGCGATCGTGCTGGCCCTGACGACGGCCGCCTGCAGTGACGACCGGGACGAGCAGGAGCCCGGTGACACCGAGTCCTCCGCGCCGGTCGCCTGGGAGTTCGTCACCCGCCCGGACCTCACCCCGCCTCTGATCGACGTCACGACCACCGAGGCGGGCGACGGCTCCGCCGTGGCTCGCGAGACGGGGGCCCTGGTCTTCCTGGGTGTGAAGGACAAGGCGGACAACGGCGCGCCGATGAACGGGCCGCTGATCGTGCGAGGCGACGGCACCCCGGTATGGGTCGCACCGCAGGGCGACACGCGGTGGACCTACGACCTGCGCGTCCAGGAGTACGACGGCGAGCCGGTGCTCACCTGGTGGCGCGGCAACACCTACCCCTACGGCTACGGCGAGGGCGAGTGGGTCCTGATGGACACCTCGTACCGCGAGATCGCCACCGTGACCACGCCCGGCACCCACGCCGACTTCCACGACGCCACGCTGACCGAGGACGGCACCGCCCTGCTGATCAGCTATCCGGTCACCCGCCACGACCTCACCGAGGTCGGCGGGCCGGAGGACGGGTGGGTCCGCGGGTCGACGGTCCACGAGGTCGACGTCGCGACCGGGGAGGTGCTGCTGACCTGGGACATGCTCGACCACGTGCCGCTCGCCGACACCGAGGCCGAGCTCGCCCCCGAGGAGGACCAGGACGAGGAGGACGACGAGGGAGGCGGCGAGTCGGGGACCAGGGAGGCGCCGTTCGACCCGTTCCACATCAACTCGGTGACCGAGGACGACGACGGCGACCTGCTCGTCTCGGCGCGCAACACCCACGCGGTCTACAAGGTGGGGCGACGCGACGGCGAGGTCGAGTGGATCCTCGGCGGCAAGGGCAGCGACTTCGAGCTGGACGACGGCGTCGCCTTCGCCTGGCAGCACGACGCCGAGCGCCAGGACGACGGGACCATCACCCTGTTCGACAACGAGGCGGCCCCCGAGATCGGGGACGAGTCGCGCGGGCTGCGGCTCGATGTCGACACCGAGTCGATGACGGCGTCGGTGGTCACCGAGTACCTCCCGCCCGACGGTCGTCTCTCGGAGAGCCAGGGCAACCTCGAGGTCCTGGACGACGGCAGCGTCTTCGTCGGCTGGGGCTCGAACCCGTTCTACTCCCACTACAGCGCCGACGGCGAGCTGCTGATGGACGCCGAGCTCGCGGGCGGGATCAGCTATCGGGCCTACCTGATGGACTGGGTCGGTCGACCCGAGGAGCC
>JBAWHI010000334.1:0-2689 GCA_049593675.1 Nocardioides sp. | reverse complement strand
TGTCGAGCTCCTCGAAGGTGACCCCGAGGCTCTTGGCGAGCCGGGTGGCGAGCGACTTGGTCTCCTCACCGGTCGCGAAGCCCGGCATCGTGAAGGCGTGGATGTCCGAGCGCGGCCGGCCCAGCCGGTCCATCGCCCGCGCGGCCACGACCAGCGCGTGGGTGGAGTCGAGTCCGCCGCTGACGCCGACCACGACCTTGGGGTGGCCGATCGCGGTGAGCCGCTGCTCCAGCCCGGAGACCTGGATGTTGTAGGCCTCGTAGCAGTCCTGGGCCAGCCGCTCGGGGTCGTCGGGCACGAACGGGAAACGGTCCACCTTGCGACGCAGCCCGATGTCGCCGCTCGGAGGTCGGACCTCGAAGCCGATGGTGCGGAAGCCGCGTCCCTCGTTGTTCGAGCCTGTCGAGATCTTGTGGGTGCGCCGGTTGTCGTCGAAGGTGCCCTGCCGCAGGCGCTCCTGGCGGATCCGGTCCAGGTCGACGTCGACGACGGTGCGTCGCGGCCCGTCGGGGAACCGCTCGGACTCACCGAGCAGGTCGCCGCACTCGTAGACCATCGTCTGGCCGTCCCACGACAGGTCGGTGGTCGACTCGCCCTGGCCCGCGGCCGCGTAGAGGTACGCCGCGGAGCAGCGCGCGCTCGCGCTGCGGGCGAGCAGGTGCCGGTCGTCGGCACGGGCGACGGTGATCGGGCTGCCGGACAGGTTCACCAGGACCGTGGCACCGGCGAGCGCTGCTTCGGCGCTCGGCGGGATCGGCACCCACATGTCCTCGCAGATCTCGGCATGCACCCGCAGGCCGGGCACGTCGCTGGCCTCGAAGATCAGGTCGGGACCGAACGGCACGTCGGCTCCGAGCAGCCGGATGGTCTCGTCGCGGCGGTCGTCGCCGGGGGCGAACCAGCGCCGCTCGTAGAACTCGCGGTAGGTCGGCAGGTAGGACTTGGGCGCCACCCCAAGGATCCGCCCGCCCTGCACCACCACGGCGCAGTTGAGCACCCGGGTGCCGTGCACCAGCGGCGCACCCACCACGAGCATCGTCCGCAGGTCGGCCGTCCCCTCCACGAGCTCGGCGAGCGCCGCTTCCACGGACTCCAGGAGGACGTCTTGGAGGAAGAGGTCGTCGATCGAGTAGCCGCTCAGGCACAGCTCGGGGAAGACAGCGACCGCGACGCCGTCCTCCTGGCAGACCCGGGCCTGCTCGAGGACTGCGCGTGCGTTGGCCGCAGGGTCCGCGATCGCCACCGGCAGCGTGCAGGCGGCGACCCTGGCGAACCCGTGGGCGTAGGCGGAGTAGAAGTCCACGCCCCCAAGTGTTCCATCCCGGGGCCTCAGGCGCGCGCGACGACCGTCCAGGCCGTCGCGTCGACCGCGAACGGCCCCGTCGGCAGCAGCCCCGCGCAGTGCGCCCGCAACGCCTCGCGGGCCTCGTCGTCGAGGCGGGCCACGTAGTCGCCGGCGGGACCGACGCCGAGCGTGTACGGCTCCCACCACTCCTCGAACGTCGCGTAGGGGACGGTGACGCTGAGCGTGCTCTCGCGGACGTCGCTCAGGCCGGCGTCTCGTGCGAGCGCACCGAGGTCGCCCTCGCCGGTGCCCGGGAGCGCCGACTGGTCGGCCGCGCCGGGCTCCAAGTCCCGCACCGCCCGCCAGAACGTCGTCAGCGGCCCGGTCGCGGTGGCGTGGTTCCACACCGTGGCGGCCACGAATCCGCCGACGCGACCCATCTCGCGCAGGCCGGCGACCGGGTCGGACATGAAGTGCACGACCAGGCCGGCGAGCGCGAGGTCGAACGACGCGTCCTCGTACGGCAGCGCCTCGGCCGCCCCTTGCCGGATGTCGACGCCCGGGCACCGCTCCCGCGCCGCCGCGACGAACGGCGCGGACGGATCGATCGCCGCGACGTGGTCGGCACCCAGCCGGTCGGCGAGTCGGGCCGTCAGCGCCCCCGGGCCGCAGCCGACGTCGAGGGCACGCATCCCCCGCCGTACGCCGGCGAGCTCGACCAGCTGGTCCGCGAGCGGCTCGGAGTAGCGCCCCATGAACCGGGCGTACGCGTCGGCGGCGACGAAGGCCATCTCGTCACTCTAGACCCGTCGCGAGGTCACCGGCTCGGGGTCGGCCGCCGTCTGTCGTCGAGACACCCCAGGTGGCCCTTCCGGAGCCGGAATCGGGGCCGTCTCAGGTGTCTTGACGACCCACCATCAGCCCCGCCTGGCACGAGTCGCGATGAGTTCTCGGCGACCGACCGGTCGGAGCTGCATGCCCGAGATCAGCACCTGCCTGTGGTTCGACGACAACCTGATGGAGGCGGTCGAGTTCTACACCGGCGTCTTCCCCCACTCCGAGATCCGCGGGGTCTCGTACTACGACGACGGGCGCGTGCTCGCCGCCGAGTGGACTCTCGACGGGCGGCACTTCCGCGGGATCAACGGCGGGCCGGATCACGCCGGCTTCACCGAGACGATCTCGCTGAGCGTCGCCTGTGCGGACCAGTCAGAGGTCGACTACTACTGGGACACCCTCGTCGCCGGCGGTCGGCCGGACGCCTGCGCCTGGCTCCAGGACCGGTTCGGCCTGTCCTGGCAGATCGTCCCGACCCGGCTCTACGAACTGGTCTCCGACCCGGATCCTGCCCGGGCCCGGGCCGCGACCGAGGCGATGATGGTGATGCAGCGCATCGTCATCGCC
>JBAWHI010000333.1:0-3750 GCA_049593675.1 Nocardioides sp. | reverse complement strand
GCGGCGTTGTTGACGAGGACGTCGTTGTTGATCGCCCACCCGAAGTCGATCGCCCCGAAGACCAGGGTGACGAACGGGACCACCACGAGCGCGAACTCCAGGGCGGCGGTGCCGCTCTGGTCGCTGGTCCGTCGGCGTCGGATCCTCATGGCTGGCTCCCCCTCACGGTGGCCTCGGTCGTCCTGGGAAGAACCGAGGACCGGTGCCGCGCCCCCCATCGGGCGACACCGGTCCGTCGGCTGGTGCGTGGCGATCGGGTCAGGTGAGCTGACCGTTGATCACGCCGAACGCGGCGTTGATCTTGGTGCCGAGCAGAGCGACGGCGACCACGATGACAGCGGCGATCAGGGCGACGAGCATGCCGTACTCGACGGCCGTCGCGCCGCGCTCGTCGCGCTCGGCGTGCTTGGTCTTGAGGTCGTTGATGAACATCAGGGTCATGAACTGGAGCTTCTCGATCATCGGACTTTCCCTTCTCTGGCGACCGGTGACCGGTCCCGTTCGAACCCCCTGGTGGAGTCCTTCTCGTGACATCCATGCTTCCGGCCGGCGGGGGCCTGGAGCCTCGACCTTCGTCTCGACCTGCGTAGTCATTTCGGGCTATCCCGGGGGTCCGTCCGTGCTCCGCGGGGGCCCACCGGCACGGGACAGGGCCGCAGGACCCACGCGGGTCCTGCGGCCCTGTCGCGCCGGCAGCGGAGTGGACTCAGCCCGCCACCGGGACCGGCGACATCAGCAGCCCGAGGCGCAGACCGGCGGCGAGCGCCTCGGTGCGACTGGCGACGCCGAGCTTGCTGTAGACGCGGCTCAGGTGCAGCTTCACCGTCGACTGCCCCAGATGCAGCTGACGGGCGATCTCGACGGTCCGCAACCCCTCGGCGAGCAGCTGGAGGACCTCCAGCTCTCGTGCCGACAGGCGGACCGTCGAGGAGCCGGCACGCCGCATCAGGGCGCCCGCCAGGCCGGTGCACAGGAAGCTGCGGGGCGAGCGCGCCGCGTGTCGGGCCGCGCCCACCACCTCCTCGCCGCGCGACTCCTTGCCGAGGAACGCCGAGGCGCCGGCCTCCAGGGCCGCGAAGATCTGCGGGTCGCCGGTGTGCAGGGTGAGGACCACGATGCCCGCGGTGTGGCTGTCTCGACGGACCGCGGAGACCACGTCGAGGCCACTGCCGTCCGGCAGCTGGAGGTCGGTCACGACCACGTCGGGACGCAGGGCGACCCACGACGACAGGGCCGCATGGACGGTGGCGGCCTGGCCGATCACCTCGAAGCCTCCGGATCGTTCGAAGGCGCGGACCAGGCCCTGCCTGACCAGGTCATGATCATCGACGAGCAAGACGCGAACGGTCATCACTGTCCCCTTCCATGATGGGTGCACTCGCGATCCCCGTGGTGAGGGTCACGACGGTGCCGCCGTCCGGGCGGTCACCGATCCCGAGGGCCGCCTCGATCCGTTCGGCACGCTCGTGCATGCCGAGCAGCCCGAAGTGGCCGCGACGAGGCGCGACGTGCCCGATCCCGTCGTCCTCCACCACCAGCCGGAGCCGGTGGGAGTCGGTGGAGAGCCGGATCCAGACGTTGCTCGCCCGTGCGTGCTGGCGCACGTTGGCGATCGCCTCCTGAGCGATCCGGAGGACCTCGCGCTCGACGTCTCGGCCCGGACCCTGGCCGCGCTCGTCGATCTCGAGGTGGAAGCGGAGGTCGCAGCGCCGATCGAGCTCGGCGACGTACGCCGCGAGCGACGCGGGCAGCGACGTCTCGGACGACGACGTCTCGGACGACGCCTCGCTGCGCAGGTCCTCGACCGATCCGCGCAGCTCCCGAGCGACCGAGCCCACGACCTCCCGCAGCGCCGTGCAGGCCGCCCGGGCGAGGTCGGTCTCGAGCAGGCCGGCGAGCTCGTCGACCAGGTAGCCCAGCGCAACGACCTGCTGGGCGACCCCGTCGTGCAGCTCGCGCGCCACCCGGCGCCGTTCCTCGGCGGCCGCCCGGGCCCGCTCCTGCTCCAGCGCGGTCGCGTGCTCCCGCGCGCGGCGCTCAGCCGTGGCGGTCATCAGAACGAGTCCATCATCTTGAGGGCCGCCGGACCGAGCACCACGATGAACAGGGCCGGCAGGATGCACAGGACCAGCGGGATCATGATCTTGACCGGCACCTTCTGCGCCTTCTCCTCCGCGGCCTGGCGGCGACGGACCCGCATCTCCTGGCTCTGGACCCGCAGCACCCGCCCGATCGGGACGCCGAGCTGATCGGCCTGCACCATCGCCTGGCAGAACGAGCGCAGCTCCTTGATCGTGCTGCGCTCCCCCATCGCCCGCATCGCCTCCATCCGGCCGACACCGAGCTGCATCTCCTGCAGCAGGCGGGAGAACTCCTGGGCGAGCGGGCCGGTGGTGTTCTTGGCGACCTTGAGCACCGCCGCGTCGAAGCCGAGCCCGGCCTCGACCGAGATGGTCAGCATGTCGAGGGCGTCGGGGAGCGACCGCTTGATCAGGGTCTCGCGCTTCTCCCCCGCGTTGTAGAGCAGCAGGTTCGGCACCACGAAACCGAGCGCACCGGCCGCGGCCGTGACGACGACCAGCCGAACGGGCGCGAACCCCTCGGAGAGGCAGTAGAGCAGCGTGAGTCCGGCCAGCAGGGCGAGCACCAGCACCTTCATGCCGAGGATCCGCTCCACGTCCCAACCGGCCGGGTTGCCGGCGATGTTGAGGCGACGCTGGATCCGCGCCTCGGCGCCGGACCTGGTCAACCTGCGGCCGAGGCCGGCGAAGCGGGTGGCGTAGGGCGCCACTACTCGGCGCACGAAGGACGCGTCGGCACCCGCGTCGGGATCGTCGGGCAGGCTGTCGAGCGCGCGGATCGCCGCGAGGGAGGACGCGACGCCTCGCCGCTCGGGGGTGAGGACGCCGATCACGGACAGCGCGAGCGTGGCGCCCACCATCACGAGCAGCCCGCCGGCGAGGAGCAGCAGCGTCGGGGACATGTCAGACCTCCACCTTGACGATGCGCGACATCAGCCAGGCCCCGACCGTGACGAGGAGCACGCCGGTGGCGAGCATCAGGCCGCCGATCGGCGTCGTGTAGAGCGGACGGACGAAGTCTCGGTTGGCGAGCATCAGGTAGCAGAACATCGCGATCGGGAGGGCGCCCAGGATGTATCCGGAGAGCCGCCCCTCGGCGCTCAGCGTGCGGACCTGCCGGCGCACGTACTCCCGCTCGCGGAGGGTGTCCGCCACGGTGAGCAGCACCTCGGTGAGGTTGCCGCCCACCTCGCGCTGGATCCGGATCGCCATCACGACCCAGGCGAAGTCGACGCTGCCCATCCGGGCCGCGACCCCGTCCAGGGCCTCGTCGAGATCGACCCCGAGCCGCTGCTCGACGAGTGCCCGTCGGAGCTCGCCGGCCATCGGCTCCTGGCCGTCGCGGACCACCGTGTCGATCGCCTGCGGCACCGAGAGCCCGGCCGAGAGACTGTTCGCGATCATGGTCAGCGTCTCCGGCAGCTGGGCGCCGAAGGCCGCCAGCCGGCGCCCGTGCCGGACCCGCAGGTAGAGCGGCGGGGCGACGGTGCCCGCGGCGACACCGACGAGGAGCAGGAGCGGCCCCCCGACCACCAGCCCGAGGGTGGCCAGCACGACGGCGAAGCCGGCGTGCCCGAGCACCCACTCGGCCGGTCGCACCGACAGGCCGGCGCCGGCGAGCCGGCGGCCCAGGCGGGCCTCCATGCCGCCCGGGACGACGGCCTGGGCG
>JBAWHI010000332.1:0-7808 GCA_049593675.1 Nocardioides sp. | reverse complement strand
CGGCCTGGTTGGCCTGGCTCGGCTTGGTCGTCCCGCTGACCTTGCGCACGTACTGCAGCGCGGCTGCGGTCACCTCGTCGCCGGTCGCCGGCGGCTCGAAGTTGTTGAGCGGGCGGATGTTGCGGCACATGCCCCGAGCGTACGTCGATCGGCCACCTGCCTGCCCCGGGTCGCGGAGCGGCTGCCAGCATGGAGGGCATGCCCGCAGAGCGCACCTACGACATCGTCCTGTTCGGCGCCACCGGCTTCACCGGGGGGCTCACCGCCGAGTACCTCGCCCGGCACGCTCCAGCGGGACTGCGCTGGGCGCTCGCCGGCCGCAACGCCGAGAAGCTCGAGGCGGTGCGCCGCCGCCTCGACCTGGACGTGCCGCTGGTCGTGGCGGACACCTCGGACGCGGCGGGCCTCGCCGACCTCGCGTCGTCGACCCGGGTCGTGATCACCACGGTCGGTCCCTACCTCGAGCTCGGGGATCCGCTGGTCGCCGCCTGCGCCGCGGCCGGCACCGACTACGTCGACCTCACCGGCGAGCCGGAGTTCGTCGACCGGGTCTACCTCGACCACCACGCCGAGGCGGAGCGCACCGGCGCCCGGATCGTGCACGCCTGCGGCTTCGACTCGGTGCCCCACGACCTCGGCGCCTTCCACGCGATCCAGCAGCTCGCGGCGACGGGGCCGGTCCGGTTGCGCGGCGTGGTCCGCTCGAGCGCGATGTTCTCCGGCGGCACCTTCCACTCCGCGCTCGGCCAGTTCTCCCGGGCCCGCCAGATGCGCTCGACGATGCAGGAGCGTCGCCGCGCCGAGCCGCGTCCCGAGGGCCGTCGCTCCCGGGCCGTGCAGGGCAAGCCGCACCGCGACCCGGAGCTCGGCTACTGGCTGCTCCCGCTGCCCACGATCGACCCGTTCGTCGTGGCCCGCAGCGGCGCCGCGCTCCCGGCGTACGGCCCGGACTTCTCCTACTCCCACTATGCGGGCACCAAGACGCTGCGCTATGCCGCCGGTGGCGCCGGGATGGCCGGGGCGATGTTCCTCGCCGCGCAGGTCGGACCCGTGCGCAACCTGCTGCTGGATCGGATCAAGCAGGGGGACGGCCCCGACGAGAGTCGCCGGGCGAAGTCCTGGTTCAGCGTCGACTTCGTCGCCGAGGGCGACGGCCGCACCGTGCACACCCGAGTCAGCGGCGGCGACCCCGGCTACGACGAGACGGCCAAGATGCTCGCCGAGTCGGCCCTGTGCCTCGCCCTGGACGACAACCCCACGACGGCCGGCCAGGTCACCACCGCCCAGGCGATGGGCGAGCACCTGCTCACCCGCCTGCAGGCGGCCGGGATGGTGTTCGAGGTCGTCGACTGACGCCGCTGGGACGTCATACGGAGGGAGCAGGGCGACACACTGTCCGTATGACGTTCCGCCCACTCGCGGCAGGTGGGTGCCCCAGGCAGGAGTCGAACCTGCGACCTTTCGCTTAGGAGGCGGCTGCTCTATCCGCTGAGCTACTGGGGCCCGCGGAGAGGGTACAAGAACCCGATTCGCCCCCATCTGCCTGACGGGCCGAGCCCTCCCGCCTAGGGTGGAGCCTCAGCCGCGACGGGGGTCAGGGGGATGAGTCAGTGCTGGGTGTCACGAGGCGGCCGGCGGGCGACCGAACGGGTCGCAGTCGCCGCGCGGTGAGCGAGGAGCTCCGGTGAGCGGGAGCGAGAGTCCGGACGAGAACCCCGGCGAGATCCCCGCTCCAGCACCCGAGCCCGGCCCGGCCCGGCGACTGGGCCGGTGGGTGCCGTGGGCGGCGGTGGGCTTCCTCGCGGCGGCGATCGTGCTCGTGCTGATCGTCGCGGTCGTGCGTCCCACGTGGTTCACGACCCCGGTCGACGAGGACCACGCCCACCCCTACGACAAGACCCTGGCCGACATCGGTCGCACCGACGGCATCTACCTCAGCGACGACAACTCCACCTCGCAGACCTTCACCGTGCCCGTCCCGCAGGACTCCCGGCTGGGCCAGCCGATCCTGCGGCTCGAGGGCAGCACGGAGGTCGGGGCGTCGAGCACGGTCTTCCTCCGGGTGCTGGCCGACGGCATCTCGGTCTACGTCGAGGAGCTCCCCACCGGGGAGAACGACCTCGACGCGAGGATCGAGCTCCCGCCCAGCACGACCGCGGACGGGAGCGTGCGGATCCAGGTCCGCACCACCGGCAGCACCGACCAGCAGCAGTGCAACCTGACCCAGGAGCTCGGTGCGCTGGTGCACCTCGATGCGACCGGGACCCTGGTCGACGGCGGCCTCGACGAGCCGATCCACACGGTGCGTGACGTGGTCGCGAGCCTCGACCACGACGTGGCCCTGGTCCTCGCCTTCCCCGACGAGGACCCGGAGTGGTTCGAGACGGCTGCTCGGATCGCCACCTCGCTCACCCAGCAGGGGCATGCGGTCGCCTACGTCGACGCGGCGGACGCCGACGAGGTCCCCGACGTGACCGGCACCCCGATCCTCCTCGGGCCGACGGACGCGCTGTCCGCGCTCGGGTGGGACCCGCTCGACGCGGACGCGGACGCCCCCGCCTCCCTGGCGGTCGGCACCGTCTCGGACGAGTCGGTCCTCGGCGTCGTGGCGCCCGAGGCCGAGGTCACGTCGACCTTCCTGACCACCACGGCCGTGACCACGGCCGACACGGCGAGCAGTGCTCCCCGTACCGAGACCGTTGCCGGGCTCTCCGGCGACACGGTCACGCTCGAGTCGCTCGGCGCCGACACGTCGGTGCAGTCGGTCACCGACCGGCGGAGCTGGCGCGCGGCGTACTCCCTGGCCGACCTGCCCGGCGGATCCGTCCCGACGGCGCTCGAGCTGGACCTGCAGGTGCCGGTGACCACCGCCGACGCTCGTTGGCTGGTCCAGGTGCGGCTCAACGACGAGCTGGTCGGCAGCCTGCGGCTGCCCGGCGACGGTGCGCAGAGCGCCCGAGTCCCGCTCCCCGAGGCAGCCGAGCTGCTGCGCAACGAGCTCACCGTGACGCTGATCCGCGATCGCGACGTCGGCGGCTGCCACGTGCGGCAGACGGCGTACGACGTGCAGCTGCTGCCGAGCACCCAGCTGGTGCTCGGCGGCGACGGAGCCGGCTTCACCGCGGTCCCGCAGTCGTTCAGCGACGGGTTCGACGTCGACCTGCCGACCGCGGCGCTGGCCGATGCGGCGACCTCCCTCAGCGGGCTGGTCCCGACCCTGGCCGAGTTCAGCGGGTGGGAGCAGCAGGCCCGGTTCGTGTGGGACGGCCGGCCCGGTGACGAGCCGTTCCTCCTCGTCGACGCACCACCCGACGGACTGGGCGCTCCGGTCACGGTCAGCGACGGCCGGGTCGAGGCGGACGGCTTCGACCTGCAGAGCTTCGCGGACGGCGTCGTCGTGCAGGTCGTGCGGGTCGGGGGTGTCGACAGCCTGGTCCTGACCCCGGTCGGCACGCCCGACGATCTGGTCCCGCCGTACGGCCGCGAGAGCGCTCGGCTGGTCCCGGCCGGCGGGGGCGGGTTCGTCGTCGACGCCTCCGGGCAGGTGGTCTCGGCGCCACCGGTCCGCTCGGAGAGCGGGGGGTGACCCAGCCGGGCGAGGGTCGCGTCGGGCCGGTCGATCCCGACCGCGACGCCATCGCCGCTCCCGCGGCCGTGGCCGAGCACTACCGCTCGATCGACAGCGCCCCGGTGAAGTACTCGGTGGATCGGCCGCCGGCAGCGGTCAATGCGTTCCTGGTGAGCTTCGCGGCGGTCAGCATCCTCGCCATGCTCGCCATGACCTTCCTGGTCCGGGCCGGGGCGTTCGAGCAGAGCCGCGACATCATCCTGGTCACGGCGAGCGGTGAGCGCGCCGCCATCCCGATCCGGCTCTTCGTCCTGGCCTACTTCCTCACCTTCGCCTTCGCCCTGGCGACGAACCTGTGGCGCCGCTCGGTGATCGCCCTCCAGCTCTGCGGCGGCGTGCTCGTGCTGGTCGCGGCCGTCGACTACGGCTCGCTCGCGCTCAGGGAGCTCGGCCTCGGCAGCACCGACGTCGTGAGCCAGCAGCTGGCCTCCGGCGTCCTGGCGCTCGCCCTCTTCCCGGTGGTGGTCCTCCGTCACGCCCAGCTGCCCCCGCCCGTCTTCACCCCGCTGACCGGACGCATCCGCGCCCGTGCCTGGGCGAAGCTCTTCGTGCCGCTCAGCATCGCCTTCACGATCGCGCTGCTGGTCGAGTGGCGCTTCGACGCGTTCGTGGCCTGGCTGCGCGAGGTGGCGCTCCTGGGCGGGATCGGGCCCGGGGTGTTCCTGGTGCAGCAGCTCTTCACGCTGATCACGGCGGGCCTCGGTCTGCACATGATCTCGCGCTCCCGCCGGGCCACGTTCGCCCCGCCGCTCGCGGTGCTCGTCCCAGCCCACAACGAGGCGCACGAGATCACCGAGACGATCGAGGCCATCGACGGAGCGGCCGCGGCCTACGGCGGACCGGTGCGGCTCTACGTCGTGGACAACGTCTCGACCGACGCGACCGCGGCGGTCGCCGAGCTCGCGATCGCCCAGAGCCAGCACATCCAGGGCGAGGTGCTGCGCTGCGACGAGCCGGGCAAGGCGCATGCCCTCAACTACGGACTGTCCCTGATCACCGAGCCGTTCGTGGCCCGGGTCGACGCCGACACGGCGCTGGGGGAGCGCTGCTTCGATCTCGCCCTGCGGCACTTCGCCGACCCCGAGGTGGGGGCGGTGGGTGGGATGCCGTTCCCGGCGCGCAACGAGACCTTCGTCGACCGCTGCCGGCTGATCGAGGTGCTCACCCGGCACGGGTACTTCCAGATCTCGCTGATGGGCTACGAGGCGGTGCTCGGACAGCCCGGCATGTTCGTCGTCTTCCGGAAGTCGGCGCTCGACGAGGCGGGACCGATCGTGCGGGGCATGAACGGCGAGGACACCGACATCTGCGCGCGGCTCAACACGCTCGGCTACCGCAGCGTCAACGACCCGTTGGCGCACTACTACACCGAGACTCCCCGGAGCTGGGCGCACCTGCGCGAGCAGCGCACCCGCTGGTTCCGCAGCGGCTACCACGTCACCGCCCGCAACCGGCGCTCGATGCTGAGCAGCACCTCGATGGCCGGCGCCGTGACGATGCCGCTGCTGCTCGTCAACTCCGCCCGCCGGGCGATGCTGACCCCGGTGCTGATCTTCGCCCTGCTCGCCTTCGGGATGTTCGCGCAGACCTTCCCGACCCTGGACTGGAAGCCGATCGTGGCGACCGTCCTGGGGCTGCCGCTGCTGGTCGCCACGATGGTCTGCCTGCTGCACCGGCGACCTCGGGCCCTGCTCTACCTCCCCGGCTACCTGGTCTTCCGGCTGATCAGGAGCTACTACACCCTGGCCGCCGTCCTGAGCCTGTCCTTCCCGCCGCTGCATCCGCAGAATCCCCTGCGCCGCAGCCGCCGACGTACCGGCGTTTTGTTTGAACCCGCAGGTCACAGGGACAATTAAGGATTGAGCCGTACTCTCGGCCACGACCTGCCCCCGACCGTTCGAGGTTGCCCGATGTCCGACGCTGCGCCCGAGGACCAGCAGCGCGACCCCGGAGCGCCCAAGCGGCGGGCCAAGACGCGCACCAGCCACACCGTTGCGAAGGTGCTGGTCGCGAGCGTGGTCGTGCTCGGCATGGTGACCGGCCTCGGCACGATCTGGCTCTACCGGCACCTCAACGGCAACCTCAACGTGCTCGACCCGTCCGCGCAGATGTCGAACCGCCCGGACAAGGTCGAGGTCGAAGGTCCCAAGGAGCCCCTCAACATCCTCGTGATGGGCTCCGACAGCCGCGACTGCGAGGGCTGCAACATCGACAACCTCACCGGCGAGGGGCAGCGATCGGACACCACGATCCTGCTGCACGTCTCCGCCGACCGGGAGCGCGCCTACGGCGTGAGCATCCCCCGGGACTCGATGATCGACCGGCCGGACTGCGAGACCGAGAGCGGCGAGACCATCCCGGGCGCGGACTACGTGATGTGGAACGAGGCGTTCGGACTCGGTGGTCCGGCCTGCACGATGCAGCAGTTCGAGCAGCTCACCGGCGTCCGCCTCGACCACTTCGTGGTCGTGGACTTCGTTGGCTTCCGCGACATGGTCGACGCCATCGGCGGCGTCGAGATGTGCATCCCCGAGCCGATCGAGGACCCGGCGCACGGCATCAACATCGAGGCCGGCACCCGCAAGCTGGAGGGCTACGAGGCGCTCAACTACGTGCGCGCGCGCTACTCGATCGGCAACGGCTCCGACATCGGTCGGATGAAGCGCCAGCAGGCGTTCGTGGCCTCGATGACGAGCGCCGTCGTCTCCGCCGGCACGCTCGCCCGACCCGACCGGCTGGTGCGCTTCCTGAACGCCGCCACCGAGTCCCTCACCGTCGACCCCGGGCTGGAGAACGTCGTGAAAATCGCCGATCTCGGCCTGCAGTTCCAGAACACCGGCCTGGACCAGATCCAGTTCATCACCATCCCGAACGCCGCGGACCCCCAGGACCCCAACCGCCTGGTGTGGACCGAGCCGGAGGCCGACCAGGTCTGGAAGAAGATCGCCGCGGACGAGCCGCTCACCAACAAGCTCACCGAGGACGTCATCTCGGCCGGCAACCTGCCCGGCTCGGGGGACGGCGACGGCGGGGGCGGGGGCGGCGGTGGCCCCAAGAACCAGGCGGACGACCAGGCGCTCGCCGACGCCGGACTGTGCACATGACCCGGCCCACCGACGCGGACTGGGAGCGCCGCAAGCGGCTCGCCGAGGTGTTCGGCGACGTCCTGCCCGAGACCACCAGCGACGAGCGCGACGACGCCCCGAAGCGCGAGCGTGACGGGGACCAGTGGCTGCGGGAGCAGGTGCCTCCGCACCACGGCGGCTGACCGCCCCGGGCCGTTAGGCCCGGGACAGCGCCGCGGGGAGAGGGGCGTGGGTCAGAGACCCGGGCCCTGGCTCGGCGGTCCGCCCTGCTGGGCCACCAGGAGGTCGCGGATCTCCTCGAGCAGCTGCACGTCGTCCGGCGTCCCCGGCTCGGGGCTGGGGAAGTACAGGTCCTTCGCCTTGGTGTAGGGGACCACGATGAAGAAGTAGACGACGGCGGCCATGATCACGAAGCTGATGATCGCGGTGATCCAGGCGCCCACCAGCAGTCCCCAGGGGGTCCAGGCGTTGAAGTTCGGCTGGTCGCCGATCTTGCCCACGAACCCGAGCAGGAGGTCGACGGTCGCGGTCACCACCGCGGCGAAGGCGCCGGCCATGATGAAGGCGACGGCGAGCTCGACGATGTTGCCGCGGAGGATGAAGTTCTTGAAGCCAGTCATAGAGGCAACCTAGTCGGAGTAGGCGACGGTGAGGTACGCCCGCACCGACGCATCCGCGATTTGGATGACGTCGATCGCCTGCACACCGACGACGACCAGGCGGCCGCCCAGGCCGGTGACGCCCGGGTCGTCCTGGTCGCTCGGCAGGGCGAGCACCGGTGCGTCGGCGGCGACGACCTCCGTAGAGCCGCCCTCGGGGTCGGCTGCGACCAGGTCGATCCGGTCGCCGACCGCCAGGAGGCCGGCGACCCCGGCATCGGGAAGCCGCACCGGCACCGCCGCCAGGCCCGGGTAGCCCTCGGTCAGCGCCGGACCGACCAGTCGCAGGTCGGTCACCGGCTCGCCCGTGCGCAGGGGAGCGGCGAGGGTTCGGCCCACGATGTCGGGCACCGTCCCCTCGGGCACCGTGTCCGGCGCGAAGCCGACGGTGCGCAGGTCACCGCCCGTGAGCACCGCGCCGGACGGCAGGTCGCG
>JBAWHI010000331.1:0-4440 GCA_049593675.1 Nocardioides sp. | reverse complement strand
CCGCTCGGCGGCGCCTCGGTGGCCTACTGGGGCGAGATCGCCGAGCGGCACCGCCTCGACCTGACCGTGGTCAATCCGCTGGTCGATGCCACCTGGCGGTTCATGACGCTCGACTGGGACGGCAAGATCCGGATGGACTGCTCCTCCCCCGACGCGATGGCCTCCCTGATCGCGCAGAGCTCGGCCTACGACATCGCCACGGGCAACGACGCCGACTCCGACCGGCACGGCATCGTCACCCCCGACGCGGGCCTGATGAACCCCAACCATTTCCTCGCGGTCGCGATCGGCTACCTCTTCGGCGGCGCGCGACCGGACTGGCCGGCGAGCGCTCGGATCGGCAAGACCCTGGTGTCCTCGTCGATGATCGACCTGGTCGCCGGGTCGATCGGTCGCGAGATGGTCGAGGTGCCGGTCGGGTTCAAGTGGTTCGTGCCCGGCCTGCTCGACGGGTCGTTCGGCTTCGGCGGCGAGGAATCCGCCGGCGCCTCGTTCCTGCGGCGCGACGGCTCGGTCTGGACGACCGACAAGGACGGCATCATCCTGGCGCTGCTGGCCTCGGAGATCCTCGCGACGACCGGCTCCTCGCCGTCGGCGCGGTACGCCGACCTGGTGGCCGAGCACGGCGAGCCGGCGTACGCCCGGATCGATGCGCCGGCCGACCGGGCACAGAAGGCCGCCCTCGGCGGGCTCTCCCCCGACGCCGTGACCGCGACCTCGCTGGCCGGCGAGGAGATCACCGCCAAGCTCACCGAGGCGCCCGGCAACGGGGCGAGGATCGGCGGGCTGAAGGTGACCACGTCGTCGGCCTGGTTCGCGGCCCGCCCGTCGGGGACCGAGGACGTCTACAAGATCTACGCCGAGTCGTTCCGCGGGCCCGAGCACCTCGCCCGTGTCCAGGAGGAGGCGAAGTCGGTCGTCGACGCGGCACTGGGCGGCTCGCCGGGATGACCGGTCGCGGGACCATCCTGGCGCTGGGCGGCGGCGGCTTCTCGACCGAGCCGGAGAACCCGCTCCTCGACGACTTCCTGCTCTCCCTCGCCACCCGGCGCCGCGGCGCCGGGGGTCTCCCGCGGGTGTGCTTCGTGCCGACCGCGAGCGGCGACTCCGAGAGCTACACCGAGCGCTTCCTCGAGGCCTTCGCCGGCCGCGCCGAGACCTCCACCCTGCGGCTCTTCCACTACGACGAGCTCGACGGCACCGACCTGCGCACCCACGTGCTCTCCCAGGACGTCATCTACGTCTCCGGCGGCAGCACCGCCAACCTGCTCGCGATCTGGCGCCTGCACGGCCTCGACCGGCTCCTGGCCGACGCGGCCGCCGACGGCATCGTGCTCGCCGGCATCAGTGCGGGCATGAACTGCTGGTTCGAGGGGTCCGTCACCGACTCGTTCGGACCGCTCGCGCCACTCCCCGACGGCCTGGGTCTCCTCCCCGGCAGCGCCTGCCCGCACTACGACGGCGAGGTGGACCGGCGACCGACGTACCTCGACCTGGTCGGCACCGGACGGTTGCCGGCCGGCTACGCCGCGGACGACGGCTGTGCGCTGCTGTTCCGCGACGGCGAGCTGGCCGAGGCGGTCTCCTCGGTGTCGGGAGCGCGAGCGTTCCGCGTGCACCTGGCCGGCGACGGCCTCGACGCGCTGGACGGCACCGAGGCGCCGCACGTGGCCGAGAGCCCGGTCGAGGTGCGCTACCTGGGGTGAGCTCCAGGGTGGAGCCGTGCTCGAGCTCCGACGGACGGGCGTCGACCGCTCAGAGGTGGTCGGGCACGATCAGCGCGTCCGGGTCCTGTCGGGGCGGGACGTGCGAGAGCGCGAGCTGGACGAGCGCGACCCGCGCCTTGACCAGCACCGCCCGGCGCATCCGCCCGACATCGCCGGCGTGCTCCTCCACGGCGGCCGTCACCTGCTCGGTGGTGAAGGTGGGCCGTGTCCCGATCTCGACCTCGACGTCCGGGAGCGCGACGAGCGCCGGCAGCAGCTGGCTGCCCAGCCCGTCGAGCAGCTGGAACCGGCCGTAGGGCGTGAGCGCCGCCCAGGCCTCGTCAGCGGTCCTCTTGCCCTTGCGCACGGACTTGTCCTGAGCGGCGAACACGCTCTTGGCCGCTCCGGTCAGGGCCGCGGTCAGCTCGCGCTCGGTGAATCGCATGGGACCAGCATGCCCGTCGGAGCCAGGTCAGTGGACATCGACAGGCAGGCTCGTGGACCGGTCCTGGCCGGAGCGTTCGCCGGGTCCCCACGGACACCGCCCGGCCGCCACCAGCAGCAGCCAGACGGCGAGGCTCATCTCGCCGATGACCGAGGGGACCGCGACCAGGGCGAGGAAGGCGTCGGCGTACCTCTCGTAGTCGGAGAGCACCACGTGGGCGACCGTGTCGACCACATAGGCGGCCCCGGCGACGACCAGGAGCCAGGCGATCGGGCGCGGCGCCCGATCCGTCATCAGGACGAGACGGCCCACCAGGACCAGGTGCACGCCGAAGGCGGCGAGCCCGACGATCCAGAGGAAGTCGAAGGACCGGAGGGCGAGCAGGACCGAGTCGTCGGACGCCGACCCCACCAGCTCCAGCGCCAGGTAGAGGAAGACCAGCGCGACGCCGAGCAGCACGGTGTAGGTCAGACGGAACCAGGCGGACACGAGCGCGAGGTCACGGTGCACGTCGCGGAAGAGCGCGTACAGCGCCCACGCGACGACGACGTCGATGAGGAAGATCGCGAGGAACGCGACCGCGCCCCATCGGAACGCCGTCTCGTGCTCGACAAGTGCACTCGCGGTGGCAGTGGCATCCCCGGGGTCGAGGACGCTGCCCAAGGCGAGGAAGTTGGCGAAGATCGCGAGGAAGAAGATCGCGACGTACCCCAGTCCGGCCCAACGGGCAGCGGCACGGGGCGTGGCCAGGCGAGCGGTCATGGTGGGACTCCTTCGTGGTCGAGGTCAGACGGTGAGTGCGACCTTGCCGCGGACGTGGCCCGCGGCGAGGTGCTCGATGGCCTTGGCGGCCTCGTCGAGGTCGTAGGTGCGCTCGAGACTGGGACGCACCGAACCGCGGTCGACGAGGCGGGCGAGCTCGGCGTAGTCGGAGCCGAGCTCCTTGCTCAGCAGCGCCGTCAGCCGCTGGGCGACGAAGGGTGAGAGCGCCAGCGCTGCGAGCTGACGATGTGTCCCGCCGAGCCACCGGTCGCCACCCTCGCCACCGGCGATCACGAGGGTGCCCCGCGGGGCGAGGGCACGTCGCAGCTGCGCGATCGGGCGCAGCCCGGCCAGGTCGATGATCACGTCGTAGCGCCGACCGGCCGCGTCGATCGCGTCGCGGTCGTAGTCGAGGACATGTGTCGCGCCGAGCGACCGCACCAGGTCGGCCTTCGCGCCGCTGGCGACGCCCACGACCTCGGCGCCGAGGTCGGCGGCGATCTGGACCGCGTTGCTGCCGACGCCACCGGAGGCGCCGATGACGAGCACGTGGTCGCCGGCGCTCACCCGCCCGGCGTCGCGGACCGCCTGGAGGGCGGTGACGCCCGAGACCGGGAGCACGGCGGCCTCCTCGAAGGAGAGGCTCGCCGGCTTGCGGGCCAGTCGCGCCTCGGGGACGACCGCGAGCTCGGCGTACGAGCCGTTGGCGGTGCCCATGACCTCCTCGCCCACGGCGAACCCGGTGACGTCGCGACCGACCGCCTCGACCACGCCGGCCAGGTCGCGACCGAGCACCGGGAACTTGGGACGACGCAGGCCGAAGGCCAACCGGGCGGCGTAGGGCAACCCGGTCATCAGGTGCCAGGTGCCGCGATCGACCCCGACGGCGCGGACGCGGACCAGCACCTCGTCCGGCCGGGGCGTCGGTGCCGCGATCTCGCGGACCTGGAGGGTCTCGGTGCCGCCGTAGCGGTCCTGGGTGACTGCACGCATCTGTCGAGCTCCGTTCCTTACTTTGTAAGTCTTGACCGCCAGGCTAGGCTTACGGCGTAAGTTTCGTCAAGGTGGCGGCCGACACGGGAGGCATCAGGTGGCAGGACGACCGAGGTCGGCGCGCGCAGCGCTCACCCGCGAGGAGATCGTGCGCACGGCGATGGAGGTCGCCGACGTCGACGGGCTCGGGGCGGTCTCGATGCGCGCCGTGGCCAAGAGCCTGGGCGTCGAGGCGATGTCGCTCTACCACCACGTGGCCAACAAGGACGCCATGCTCGACGGGATGGTCGACGCCGTCTTCACCGAGTTCCATGCGCCGCGGATCGACGGCGACTGGGCCGTGGAGATGCGGCAGCGGTCGGTGTCTGCGCGGGCCGCGCTCAAGCGGCACCCCTGGGCGGTCGGCCTGATGGACTCACGCCGCAACGCCGGCTTCGAGACGCTGCGCCACCACGACGCGGTGCTCGGCTGCCTGCGCGAGGCCGGCTTCCCCCTCGCGCTGACCGGGCATGCCTTCGCGGTCCTCGACGCGCA
>JBAWHI010000330.1:0-5512 GCA_049593675.1 Nocardioides sp. | reverse complement strand
GGCACGGTCTCCACGGCGATCTGGCCGGGACCGGTGACGATGACGGAGCGCATGGGCGCCAACCTAGGGCAGTTTACAGATCTTGAGAAGTGTGTACTCTCCCGAAGGTGCGCAATCCCCACGCGGGCCTCCCCTTCACGGCGTCCGACTTCTCCGACGACCAGATCGCCGCCGCGCTGGAGGACGTGTCCGTCCCCGCGCTCCTGGTCTCGTGCGTGCACATGAGCCGGCCAGCGGACCGCGCCGCGATCCTGCAGGGCCCCCTGCGACCGCAGGGCAGCTTCCTCAACGAGTACCAGGGGTTCATGGCACCGGAGGACCAGGCTGCGGCGCGCCGCTTCGCCCTGGGCGTGATCCGCGACTGGCGCGATCGTGGCTGCCCCGAGCCCGAGCCGCTCGGCCCCGCGCTCCTCAAGCAGCTGATGGAGTGGATCGTCGCCGCCGAGATCGGCGACGAGTACGTGCCGATGATGGTCGAGGAGCTCGGTCTCGACGGTGTCGATCACCGAGCACCCGCTCCGGTGGCAGGCGCCGAGCACCACCCCGTCGTGATCATCGGCGCCGGGATGTCCGGTGTGCTGGCCGCGATCCGGCTCGCCGAGGCCGGCTTCCCGATCGTCATCATCGAGAAGAACGCCGGCCCCGGCGGCACCTGGTGGGAGAACACCTACCCGGGTGCCCGGGTCGACGTCGGCAGCCACTTCTACTGCTACAGCTTCGAGCCCGCCGACCACTGGACCGAGCACTTCGCCCAGCAGCCCGAGCTGGCGGCGTACTTCCGACGGGTCTTCGACAAGCACGACCTGGCGCGACACACCCGCTTCTCGACCGAGGTCGTCGGCGCGACGTGGGACGAGCCCACCTGCACCTGGTCGGTCGAGCTGGACGACGGCACCTCCGTGACCGCGAGCTCGGTGGTCGCCGCCGTCGGCCAGATGAACCGCCCCGCCGTACCCGACCTCCCGGGCACGTTCGAGGGGCCCGCCTTCCACACCGCCGCCTGGGACCACAGCACCGACCTCTCCGGCAAGGACGTGGTGATGGTCGGGGCCGGCGCCACCGGCTTCCAGCTCGCCCCGGCGATCGCGGAGCGGGTGGCGAGCCTGACCATCGTCCAGCGCAGCGCTCAGTGGATGTTCCCGAACCCGGGCTACCACGACCCGGTGGGCCCCGGGGTCGCCTGGGCGATCAGGCACCTGCCGTTCTACGGCCGGTGGTTCCGCTTCCTGATCCTGTGGCCCGGCTGCGACGCCGGCTTGGCCGCGGCGAAGGTCGATCCGGACTGGGAGCCGCAGGAGACATCGGTCAGCGAGGTCAACGACCTGGTCCGGACCATGTTCACCGACTGGATCATCAGCCAGCTGCCCGACGACCCTGAGCTCGTGGCGAAGGTCGTCCCGACCTATCCGCCCACCGGGAAGCGGACGCTGCAGGACAACGGCAGCTGGCTCCAGACGCTGAGCCGCGACAACGTGACGCTGGTGCGCGCCGGTGTCGACCGCCTGGAGGCCGACGCCCTCGTCGACTCCGACGGCAACCGTCACCGCGCCGACGTGATCGTGTGGGCGACCGGCTTCCGGGTCAACGACTTCCTGCTCCCGCTGCGGATCACCGGGCGCGACGGCCAGGACCTGCGCGAGACCTGGGGCAGCGAGCCCCGCGCCCACCTCGGCGTGACCGTCGCGGGCTTCCCCAACCTGTTCCTGCTCTACGGCCCGAACACCAACCTGGCCAGCGGAGGCAGCATCATCCTCGCCTCGGAGTGCGAGGTGACCTTCCTGGTCGAGTGCCTGCGGCTGCTCGTGGACGGCGGCGGCAGCGCGATCGAGCCGACCACGGCGGCGTACGACGGGTGGTACGACCGCGTGCAGGCCGAGGCCCGGACGATGGTCTGGGCCTCACCGCACATCGAGCACAACTACTACAAGAACGCCCGGGGCGACGTGCACGGCCTGAACCCGTTCCGCCTGGTCGACTACTGGGCCTGGACCCGCCGGCCCGACCCGACCGACTATCAGGTGACATGACAGCTCGAGACGACAGCCGCGAGCGGATCCTCGACGCTGCCGAGGCGTGCCTGCGGCGCGAGGGCATCCGACGTACGACGGTGCTCGGGGTCGCCCGGGAGGCGGGCCTCTCGCGCACCTACGTCTACCGCTTCTTCCCGGACAAGGCGATGCTGATCTCGGCGGCGCTGATCCGTCGTGACGAGGACTTCTGGTCCGACGCGAACGCCCGGGTCTCGGCCGCGGACTCCTTCGCGGAGATGGTGGCCGAGGCGGTCCTGATGGCCACCGAGGCACCTCTGGGACCGCTCGCCCTGAGCCTCGCGGAGGCCGAGCCCCAGGCCTACGCCGAGGTGATGGGCACCTACGTGCACGAGGTGGTCCCCGGTCTCGCCGGCTTCTGGGTCGACCAGCTCAGCGCCGCCCAGGGGCGCGGCCTGGTGCGTCCCGACCTCGACGTGGCGGCAGGCGCCGAGTGGGTCATCCGAGTCGTGGTGTCACTCGTCGGCGTCCCCGGTCTGGCCGTCGACGTGACGGACCGCGCATCCGTGGTCGGCTTCCTCGAGACCTTCCTGAGTCCTGCGTTCGTCCCGACCCGAGGAGCATCATGAGCAGCAGTCGACTGAGCGGCGCGCGCCGGTTCCACCCCGATCTCCGCACGGGCTCGCGCCTGCTGCCCCGTGAGGCCGTGTCGCGCCGGACGCTGCCCCTGATGCGCCGGCTGGTCTCGCGACTGCCGACCGATGCGGACTTCGTCGAGTCCCGGGTCTCGCCCACGGCCGCCATCCGGGTCTATCGGCCCCGGCACGCGAGCTCACCGTCACCGGCCCTGCTCTACATCCACGGCGGCGGCCTGGTGATCGGCAGCCCGGTCCAGGACGAGCCCGTCCTCCGCTCGATCGCCGACGAGCTCGGCATCACGGTCGCCACCGTGCGCTACCGGCTCGCCCCGGAGCACCCCTACCCGGCCGCTCGCGACGACTGCTACGCCGCCCTGAGCTGGCTGGCCGAGCAGCCCTGGGCCGACCCCGCTCGGATCGCGATCGGCGGCGCCAGCGCCGGCGGCGGACTCGCCGCCGCGACCGCGCTGCACGCGCGCGACCAGCAGGGCGCGGCACTGTGTCTCCAGCTGCTGGTGTATCCGATGCTCGACGACCGGACCACCCAGCGCGACGATCCCGACCGGGCCTACCGTCGGCTCTGGAGCAACGAGGCCAACCACTTCGGATGGTCGTCCTACCTGGGGCACCCGCCCGGCGGGCCGGGGGTCTCCCCGACGGCCGCTCCGTCACGCTGCGAGGACTACGCCGGCCTGCCCCCCGCCTGGATCGGCGTCGGCACCCTCGACCTCTTCCACGACGAGGATCTGGCGTACGCCGCGCGACTCCGGTCGGCGGGCGTCCCCTGCGCCACGCTGGTCGTCCCCGGGGCCTTCCACGGCTTCGACGCCTTCGCCGCCACGTCGGTAGCGCGCGAGTTCCGGGCCAGCCAGGTCGATGCGCTGCGCGCGGCGTTCGAGCTCGCTCCCCAGCCCTAGCGGCTCAGCCGGGGTTGCGCCGGCGCTTTCGGTCTCGACCGTCGCCCCGCCCCGGTGACGCGCGAAGAGCTCCCGGCCGATGACCGGGAGCTCGCTGGATGTCGCACGTCGCGACTCAGGTGTCACCTGTGTCGCGACTCTTCATGTGGGTGGTGGAGCTGAGGGGATTCGAACCCCTGACCTTCTCATTGCGAAGGTGCGCCCTGCCGCCACCCGCCACCTCTGCGACCGCTTCCATGCGTTGCAGCGCTTGCCTCGACAACCCCGAATCTCCACCGCGGGGGCCACCGGGGGGCCACGGCCGGACGGCGGATCCGTGGGCGCACCGACCGCGCCACTCAGCGGTCAGACAACCGCTACCTCCGAGATCACACGACCTGCCTGGTGGGGTCGCTCACGGCGCCGAAGCGAGCGCCGCGCTCAGCGGCGCGAGGTGGTTGTCGAGGATGTCTCGGATCACGTCGGGGTTCACTCGGAAGTACTCGTGGATCACGACATTGCGAAGCCCGGCGATCGCGGGCCACGCGACCTCCGGATGGCCGGCCTTGAGCTCGGCCGGCAGAGCCCTGACCGCCTCGCCGATGACAGCGAGGTTGCGCAGCACGGCGTCGTAGGCCATCTCGCCGAACTCCGGTGAGCCCAGGTGGATGCGGTAGGTCAGGCAACGTTCCACCGCATTGCGGATGTCGTCCAACCGATCCTGCTCGCCGCGACTCACACGGCCACCGCATCAGCCAGCGCGGTGGCCGAGACGGCTTCGCGAAGCAGGGTCGGAGCGACGACATCGACGCGAACACCCAGCAGTTCGGACAGCTCCTCGCAGAGCCCGGCCACTCGCAGCAACTCGTTGCCGCCGGTGGGCAGCAGATCGACCAGTAGGTCGAGATCGCTGCCCTCGCCCGCATCCCCACGCGCGACCGACCCGAACAGGCGCGGGTTCACGGCGGCGTACCGCTCCAGAATCTCCGCCACCCGATCGCCCTGCTCCGCGAGCGCGGCACGAAGCCGCTGCGTGGCGGGGGTCGGCGTGGTCACGCTCACCAGCCTACTCACGTCCGGCGCAGCTGTTTGCACGAAAGCCGTGCGGCCGCACTGATCACTCCTGGCCCGGCTCTTCTCGGTGACTGTCAAGAGTTCGGGCGGCTCTCGCCGCGCCCGTGGCCGGAAGTGGCCGGATGGAAGCAGTGCCGCCGCTGCGCGCGTCTCAGTTCGGTGAGCACGGCGCGAATGCGGACCCCTTCAAGGGCAGCGCAACTGCGCAACTAGAGACACGCGAGCAACGTCACCCGGTCGACCCAGTGCGTCTCACTCGCCGTTCCACACGTTGCGGGGACAGGCACCGCTTGCACGTGTTGCATGAAGAACCCGGGCCAGATCTGCGTCTCCGCAGTTCAGACCCGGTTTTCTTGGTGGAGCTGAGGGGATTCGAACCCCTGACCTTCTCATTGCGAACGAGACGCGCTACCAACTGCGCCACAGCCCCAGGATCGTGCGAGCCGAAACGTTAGCACCAGCCCGCCAGGAGCACCGAATCGACCCCGGTCGCCGGCCGAGCGGACCGTCGAGACACCTCAGACGGCCCCTGCAGGGCGTCGATCGGGGCCATCTGGGGTGTCTCGACGAGAACGGCGCGGCAGCCGCTCAGGAGCCGGTCGCGCGCTCGGCGTCGTCGCGGGCCTGGCGGGCGACCTTGTCGGCCTCGTCGGCCTCGCGGGCGATCTGGGCGTCGGCGTCGGTGCGACCCGAGGTCCACACGCCGGTGCTCTCCAGGTCGATGGTGCGGACGGTACGGCGGGTGGCGGCCGGCTTGCCGACGTAGGTCGGGAGCGTGACCGGGACCGGGTCCCACAGGGCCGGGTCGACGATCGCGGCCATGCCGGCGGACGTGTCGGCCATCGGGTCGATCTCGTCGGCGGACTCCTCCTCGACCAGGACCCTGGCCTCGGGCGCCTCGACCTTCTCCTCCTCG
>JBAWHI010000329.1:0-2459 GCA_049593675.1 Nocardioides sp. | reverse complement strand
CCTACCCCAGCACCCGGGTCAGGAACAGCACCTGGTGGGCGACGACGGCGTCGTGCCACGTGGAGCCGGCGTAGACGTCGAAGTGGTCGCAGGGGTAGTGCCGGACCTCGGCGCGGGCGGCGAAGGCGGCCTTGGCAGCCGCCTGTGGAGGCGCGCTGCGGTCGAAGTCGGCGATCTGCACGAGCATCGGGGCGCGGACCTGGTCGGCGAGCTTGCCGGGCCGGTGGTTGCCGAGCTCCAGGCCGACGGTCGCGTCGATCTCGTTGCGCCAGCTGGGCCCGGCGATGGCCTCGTAGGACTCCAGCGAGCCCTCCAGGGTGAGCGCGCCCAGGTCGCCGGGCCGCGCGACGACCGGCATCATCCGGGTGCGGCCCCACTTGCTCTGGAGCCCGATGACGGTGGAGCGCAGCATCGACGACTTCGTGTGGTGCGCGAGCGCGTGCCGGCCCGCGGCCACCCCGTCGACCAGCGGGGTCAACGACACGACGGCCGCGACGTCGTCGCGGTTCGCCGCTGCCGCGAGCACGTGTCCCCCGGCCAGGGAGACGCCCCACAGGACGATCCGCTGCGGGTCGACGCCGGGCAGCCGGGCCGCGGCCGACATCGCGGCACGGAAGTCCTCGAGCTGGCCCGGCATGGACACGGTCTGGCGCGGCGAGCCGTCGCTGATCCCGAAGCCGCGGTAGTCGAAGGCCAGCACGTCGGCCCCGGCCGCGGCCAGCGCCTCGGCGAACGGCACCAGTCCGGAGTCGATCGTGCCGGCGAGCCCGTGGGCCATCACGACGACCGGACGGCCCGCATCGGTGGCCAGCGCGTCGCCCTCGCCGGTGAAGTGCCAGGCGCGGCACTCGACCCCACCCGAGGGGAAGGCGACCTCCTCGTGCTTCATGTCCCCGCCCATCGATGTCGTCATGAGGTCCTCCCGTAGATGCTGGTCAGCCAGACGTGCACGACGGCCTCGAGGTGCTGCTCGGGGTCGAAGCCGTCGGGAGCGCGTACGACGCGCTCCAGGGTGCGGTCGTTGAGGTCGAGCAGTGCCGCGGCGATCGTCCGCGGCGTCGGACCCGACGGGGCGTTGCCGGCGGCGCGCTCCTCGGCGATCAGGTCGGCCACCACCGCGACGTAGCTCTCCTGGAAGGCGTCCCACTGGTCACGCACCGCGGCGCTGGTGGCGCGCGCGTCGAGGATCGCCCGATAGAGGTGGGTCCGCTGGCTCCAGCCGTGGACGATCGCCCGGATGGACGACTCGACGCGGTCCTGGAGCGAGCCCTCGCCGCCGAGCAGCTCGGCCGCACCCTCGGCCTCGGCGTACATCTCCTCGTGGAGGGCGCCCACCGCGGCGGCCTTGTTCTCGAAGTAGAAGTAGAACGCCGAGCGGGTCACGCCGGCGCGGCGCGAGATGTCGGCGACGTTGATGTCGTCGAGGCGGGTCTCGCGCAGGTAGTCCTCCAGCGCGGCGAGCAGCGCCGTACGCCGCTCGTCGCCCTTGGTGACGCTCATCCGACCCGCCCTGCTGCGGCCCGGCCCGCGACCTGCGCCCCGCCCTGGCGGCGCGCCCGCTCCCGGCCGGCCGGGAGCTCCTTGGTGCGCATCTGGTGCTCGTAGACGAAGTAGTCGAGCTGGTGGGTGTGCCGGGGCCGGTCGAGCATGTGCCCCATGTAGAGCTGGTCGTCGGCCTTGATGGTCTCGAGCATCTCGTCGGTCGACGGGGGGACGTACTCGCCGACGGCGTACGCCGCGATCAGCCGCGCCTGCGACTCGACGAACGGGAAGAGCGTCGGCGTCGACTGGGCGAACCCGACGAAGAGCAGGTCGTCGAGGCCGGGCTTGAGGATCCGCTTGTAGAGGTCGATCCGGTTCTCCGGCGCACTGAGGAACTCGGGGTCGAAGAACGGGAAGGTGAGGTTGTAGCCGGTCGCGTAGACGATGACGTCGAAGTCCGCCGAGGTGCCGTCCTCGAAGTGCACGGTCTCGCCGTCGAGGCGCGCAACGTTGCCCTTCGGCGTCACGTCTCCCGACTTCAGCCGCAGCGGGAGCTCGCCGGACTGGGTGGGGTGGGCCTCGAAGAACTTGTGGTTGGGCGCCGGCAGACCGTAGAGCGTCGGGTCGGAGTAGGTGTAGCGCTGACCCCACTGGGCGACCTTGCGCTGCCAGCTCAACGGGATCTGCGGGATCGTCCGGTAGTTCATGTCGGCGGCCTTGCCACCGATCAGCTTCGGCACGATCCAGGCGCTGCTGCGCGTGGACAGGGTGACGTCGTTGCGGAAGACCCGCTGGGAGAGCTCGACGGTGATGTCGGCAGCGCTGTTGCCGAGGCCGACCACGAGGATCCGCTTGTCCATCAGGTCCAGCGGTGTCCACGGGTCGATGTAGTGGTGGGAGTGGATGCTCTGGCCCGTGAAGGTGCCGGGGAAGTCGGCCATCCGGGGATCCCAGTGGTGCCCGTTGCCGACGACCAG
>JBAWHI010000328.1:0-6027 GCA_049593675.1 Nocardioides sp. | reverse complement strand
ACCCGGGAGTTCGTCACGGCGCTGCAGCTCGACACCAAGCTCGACGGCATCCCCGCCGAGATCCTGGCGGCCGCGCTGACCCAGGCGCGCGACGCCCGGATGGCGATCCTCGACGTCATGGCCGAGGCCATCGACGAGCCCGAGGAGATGTCGGTCCACGCCCCGCGGATCATCACGATCAACATCCCGGTGGACAAGATCGGCGAGGTCATCGGCCCGAAGGGCAAGGTGATCAACCAGATCCAGGACGACACCGGCGCGTCGATCTCGATCGAGGACGACGGCACCATCTACATCGGTGCCACCAGCGGCGACGCAGCCGACGCCGCCCGGTCCGCGATCAACGCGATCGCGAACCCGACAATGCCCGAGGTCGGCGAGCGCTACCTCGGCACCGTCGTGAAGACGACGAACTTCGGCGCGTTCGTCTCGCTGCTCCCGGGCAAGGACGGCCTGCTGCACATCAGCAAGCTGCGCGGCCTGGCCGGCGGCAAGCGGGTCGAGGCCGTCGAGGACGTCCTGGCCGTGGGCCAGAAGGTCCAGGTCCAGATCGCCGAGATCGACGACCGCGGCAAGCTGTCGCTCGTCCCGGTCGTCGAGGAGGAGTCGCCGGCGGACGACTCCGCCGAGACCGAGGCCACCGAGGAGGCCTGATCCCTCCGGTGGCAACAGGCACCACGGCGACCGGTCAGCAGGCTTCTGCTGGCCGGTCGGCCGTTTCCCGGACCCTCTTCACCGAGCGCGACCCGCAGGGTCAGGTGACCGCCCGCGTGCGCCGTACGACCCTGCCCTCGGGCCTGCGGATCATCAGCGAGCACCAGGCCGGTGTCCGCTCGGCGGCGATCGGGGTGTGGGTCGGTGTCGGCTCGCGCGACGAGTCGCCGACCCTGCACGGCTGCTCGCACTTCCTCGAGCACCTGCTGTTCAAGGGCACCGAGGAGCGCTCCGCGCTGGACATCTCGATCGCGCTGGACACGGTGGGGGGCGAGTTCAACGCCTTCACCGCCAAGGAGTACACCTGCTTCCACGCGCGGGTCATCGACACCGACCTGCCTCTCGCGGTCGACGTGCTCGGTGACATGGTCACCGCCTCCACGATCCACGCCGACGACGTCGAGGCCGAGCGCGACGTGATCCTCGACGAGATCGCGATGCACGACGACGACCCCGACGACGTGGTGCACAACCTGTTCGCCGAGCAGGCCTGGGGACCCGAGACCCCTCTCGGCCGGGGGATCGCCGGCACCCACGACTCGATCCAGGCGTTGACCCGCGCGCAGATCAAGCGCTTCTACCGACGTCACTACACGCCGTCGAACATCGTGATCGCGGCCGCCGGCAACGTCGACCACGCCGCCCTGGTACGTCGGGTGAAGGCCGCCTTCGGTCGCAACGACTGGCTGGCCGGATCCGCAGAGCCCACCCGGCCGCGCCGGGTCGCCGCCAAGCGGGTCACTCCCGGCGTCGGTACCACGACGCGACCGTTCGAGCAGGTCAACGTCGTCCTCGGCATGGAGGGCCTGGTCCGCGACCACCCGCAGCGCTTCGCCCTCGGGGTCCTCAACACGGCTCTCGGCGGCGGCACCTCCTCCCGGCTGTTCCAGGAGGTCCGCGAGGTCCGGGGGCTGGCCTACTCGGTCTTCTCCTTCGCCTCCCACCACGCCGAGTCCGGCCTGGTGGGGGTCTCCGTCGGCTGCCTGCCCTCGAAGCTGGACGAGGTCCTCGAGGTGGTCCGCGCCGAGCTCGCGAAGGTCGCGACCGGAGGCATCACCGCCGAGGAGCTGGCCCGCGGGAAGGGCCAGCTGCGCGGGGGACTGGTGCTCGGTCTGGAGGACTCCGCCTCGCGGATGTCGCGTCTCGGCAAGGCCGAGCTGATCCACGACGAGCTGCTCAGCATCGACGAGGTGATGGACCGCATCGACGGTGTCACGCTCGAGGACGTGCGGGCGGTCGCGGCCGAGATCTTCTCCCGGCCGGAGGTGCTGGCGGTGGTCGGGCCGGCCTGATCCGAGGATCGGATGCAACCCCGCTGCTCTCTGGGGCGTATGTCACGCGCATACACCGACAGAGAGAAAAGAGAGAGCATCGTGCGTACCCCCATCACCGCCCCCATCGCTGCTGCCGCCGTGGCGGCCGCGGTCCTTCCCCTCGCGCTGGCCGCACCGGCCCACGCCGAGCGCTACGGCATCGACGACCCGCGCGACACCCACCACGGGTCCGACCTGCACTCGGCGACCGTGCGTCACGGGGCCGCCAGCCTCGACGTCACCACGCAGCACGTCAACCTGCGGCGCTCGCCGGCCACCGGCTCCGGCGCCATGGTCTTCGTCGACACCGACCGGGCCGACGCGGGCCCGGAGTACGTCCTGGCCGGCGGCTTCTACCGTGGCACGGACTACGTCCTGCGCGAGACCGACGGCTTCGCGCGCAAGACCTGGGGCGACCCGGTCGAGCACGGTGACTACGTGATGCGCGTCGACTACGCGCAGGACACCGTCCGGTTCCGCATCCACCGCCCGGGCATCGGCGATCCCGACGACGCACGCGTCGCGGTCCGCGTCGCCGGCACCCGCAACGACGGCTCGTCACACGGGCTGGTCGACTGGCTGGGCGAGCCGCGCAGCTTCACGCCCTGGATCGCCCACGGCTGAGGACGCCGAGCGACGGGTCGGCCCTGAGGGCGGTGGCGAGGGGCCGACCCGCGACGCCTGACGCAGGTACCGCAGTCGGGACCGCGACGGGTCTAGCATGAGGCGCAGTCCACGTTCTGCTCGGAGGGATCCATGACTGCGACCGCTACCGCCGACGACACCCGTCGGGGCTCGTTCTCGTCCCGCAGGGTCTTCATCCTGGCCGCCATCGGGTCGGCGGTCGGGCTGGGCAACATCTGGCGGTTCCCCTACGTCGCCTACGAGAACGGCGGCGGTGCCTTCGTCATCCCCTACCTGGTGGCGCTGCTGACCGCCGGGATCCCGTTCCTGTTCCTCGACTACGCGCTGGGGCACAAGTACCGCGGCTCGGCGCCGCTGTCGTTCGCCCGGCTGCGTCGCGGCGCCGAGGGCCTCGGGTGGTGGCAGGTGGCGATCTGCTTCCTGATCGCGGTCTACTACGCCGCGGTGCTCGCCTGGGCGGTGCGCTACACCTTCTTCTCCTTCAACAAGGCCTGGGGGGACGCTCCGGACGCCTTCTTCTTCAATGACTTCCTGCACCTCAGCGACCCCCCGGGAGTCACGTTCTCGCCGGTCTGGGGCGTGCTGATCCCCATGCTGGTGGTCTGGATCGTCGTCATCGGAGTCCTGGCACTGGGCGTGCAGAAGGGCATCGGATCCACCGCGATGGTGTTCATCCCGATCCTGGTGCTGACCTTCGGGGCGCTGGTGGTGCGCTCGCTCTTCCTGCCCGGCGCCGCCGAGGGGCTCAACGCGCTCTTCACCCCCGACTGGGGTGCCCTCACCCACGCGGGGGTCTGGGGAGCCGCCTTCGGCCAGATCTTCTTCTCGCTGTCCATCGGCTTCGGGATCATGATCACCTACTCCTCCTACGTCGGTCGCGAGACCGACATGCCCGGCTCCGGTCTCGTGGTCGGCTTCGCGAACTCCGGCTTCGAGCTGCTCGCCGGCATCGGCGTGTTCGCCGCGCTGGGCTTCATGGCCCAGGCCGGCGGGGTGGCGGTCGACGAGGTCGCCTCCGACGGAGTCGGACTGGCGTTCATCGCGTTCCCGGCGATCATCAGCGAGGCGCCCGCAGGTGGGCTGATCGGCGTGCTCTTCTTCGGGTCGCTGGTCATCGCCGGCCTGACCTCGCTCATCTCGATCACCGAGGTGGTGATCTCGGCGGTCCGCGACAAGTTCGACCTGACGCGGGTGATGGCGACGGTGGCCGTCACCGTGCCGATGGCCCTGCTGAGCCTGATCTTCCTCTCCACCACCAGCGGGCTGCACGTGCTCGACATCGTCGATCACTTCATGAACCAGTTCGGCATCCTGCTCGTCGCCGTGGTGTCGATGATCGTGATCGCCTGGGGCCTGCGGGCGCTGCCGTCGCTCGCCGACCACCTCAACGCCACGGGCTCGGTGCACGTCGGCACGTGGTGGCGGGTCCTGATCGGCGGGGTCGCGCCGGTCGCGCTGATCTACGTCCTGATCGATGCCTTCGTGACCGACATCCAGACGCCGTACGGCGGCGACGGGACCTATCCGGGCTGGATGCTCGGGGTCTTCGGGTGGGGGGCCGCCGCTGCGGTCGTCATCTTCGGCTTCCTCGCAGCGCTGATGCCCTGGCGCGGTGACGTGCTCCGCTCCGACGACATCGAGCAGAAGGGAGGGCAGTCGTGAACACCTCCGCCATCGTGATGATGATCATCGCCATGCTGGTCATCTGGGGTGGCCTCGCCCTGGCGATGATCAACCTCAGTCGTCGCAGCAGCCACACGCCGGACCGGTCCGAGGTCCGCCGGGATCTCTGAGGCGCTCAGTGGATGGCGACCAGCTGGTCGAGGTCGTCGCCCGGCAGGCCGTCGTCGGCGACGGCCGTGACCTGGGACCAGCCCAGGTCGACGGCACCGGCCACGGTGGTCATGAACGCGGTGTCCGCCGCATCTCGCCCGGTCGCGATCCGGACCAGTGAGGGGCGCGGCGCGAGGGCGGACGCGTCCACGACGTACCAGCCGTCGGCCACGAAGGCCTCGACGACCGCGTGGAAGTCCATCGGGTCGCAGCCGGGTGCGTAGACCGCGGTGAGTCGGGCCGGGACCCGCAGGGCGCGCAGCAGCGCGACCACGAGGTGCGCGTAGTCGCGGCACACGCCGGCACCGCTGAGCAGGGTGTCGGTCGCCCCGTCGGTAGGCCCGCTGCTCCCGGGCACGTAGTCCAGGCGGGTGCCGACCCAGGACGAGACCGCCTCGAGGAGGGCGCCTTCGTGGACGCCGGCGAACTCGGCTGCGGCGAAGCCACCGAACGTGTCGGACTCGACGTAGCGGCTGGGCCGGTTGTAGACGGACAGGTCGGCCAGCGTCGGCTCCGCGATCGCGGCGGTGCCGCGGACCTGCGCCTGGTAGGTGATGCGCGAGAAGCCGTCGGGGAGGGTGAGGAGGTGCAGGCGTCCGTCGTGGGCCGTGGGCACCTCGACGGGGATGATCTCGCCGCTCCTCTCGTGGAGGACCGAGAGGCGCTCGGTCACCTGCAGTCCGGGAGTCCGGGCGACGGCGATCTGCAGTTCGATCCGACACTCGCCGTGGGCGGTGACGCCCAGCTCGGCACCCACGGTCCTGTCCATGGACGGATCCTCACACGCGAGGTCCGGTTCGGCCTCATCGCACCAGCAGGAGGACCGTCCCGGCGCATCCGCACGCCCACAGCACGGACGCGAAGGTCCCGATGATGAACCGCTCGGCGGCGCCCGTGCGGACGCCGTCCTCGGCGGCGCGGAGCTCGGGATAGCGGCCCAGTCCCTTGAGCGCCAGGACGACGGCGAGGCCCTCGGGCCAGCCGGCGACGAGGGTGGCGTAGATGGCCAGCCGCTCGAGGGCCCCGATCCAGGCGCCGCCGCGCAGCACGTGGCCGGCTCGGGCCATCGACTCGGCCGGCGTCTCACGACGGTCGACCAGGTCGAAGACGAGGGCAGCGAGCGGCCCGCCGCCCGCGACGGCCAGCAGGCCGCCGAGGCCGATCAGCAGGACCGCCGGCCAGCCGTCGGGGACCACGACCGTCGCGGGCACGGCGGCGAGGGCCGCGGCCGCCACGAGCAGGACGAGGGTGGCCGGGCCGAAGATGCGCCGCGCGAACGGGGACGCCCAGGCGCCGACGCCGGTGACGACGCCGAAGCCGAGCAGCACCAGCACCAGGGCGCCGTGGTCGGTGGGACTCATGGTTGCCTCCCGAGCAGGCAGCGGGTCAGGTCGGTGGCCAGCTCGCGCGCTCGGCGGGACTCCACGATCCCGGCGGCCGCGGCGCGCTGGCTGACGGCGGAGGGGGTGATGCCCAGCCGCTGGGAGACATCGTCGTACGACAGTCCCTCGGCGACCAGGTC
>JBAWHI010000327.1:0-1799 GCA_049593675.1 Nocardioides sp. | reverse complement strand
CCGTCCGCGACGAGCTCGACCGGCGCAAGCGCCGGCTCGGGATCCTCTCCTACGACGACCTGCTCAGCCAGCTCGCCGACGCGCTCGCCGACCCCGACGGTGCGGCCGCCCAGCGGATGCGGCAGCGCTGGAGCATCGTGCTCGTCGACGAGTTCCAGGACACCGATCCGGTGCAGTGGCAGGTCCTCGACCGGGCCTTTCGCGGGCACGCGACGATGGTGCTGATCGGCGACCCCAAGCAGGCGATCTACGCCTTCCGGGGCGGCGACGTGACCACCTACCTGCGCGCCGCCGCCACCGCCGAGACCCAGCAGACGCTGTCGGTCAACTGGCGCAGCGACCGGCCGCTGCTGGACGCGTTCCAGACGCTCCTCGCCGGCGCCGCCCTCGGCGACGACCGGATCGTGGTGCGCGACGTCGCCGCCCACCACGCCGAGAGCCGGCTCCAGGGCGCGCCCGTGTCGGCGCCGTTCCGGGTGCGGGTGGTGCGTCGCGAGGAGCTCAACCGCGGCGCCAACGCGATGCTCACCGTCGGCCAGGTGCGCCCGCACGTCGCGCGGGACCTGGCGCTCGACGTACGCCGCCTGCTCGCCTCCGACGCGACCTTCGAGGGCGAGCGGATCCGCCCGCGCGACATCGCCGTGATCAGCTACCGGCACGCCGACCTCGCCTCGGTCCGGGCGGCGCTGCTCGAGCAGGGCGTCCCGGCGGTGATCGCGGGCGGCGGCAGCGTGTTCGCGACCCCGGCCGCCGTGGAGTGGCTGACGCTCCTCGAGGCGCTCGAGCAGCCCCACCGCAGCACCCGCGTGCGCTCGGCCGCGCTCACCTGCTTCCTCGGCCACTCCGCCGCCGACCTCGACGCCCGGGGCGACGACCTCACCGACGAGGTGGCCGAGACGCTGCGCTCGTGGGTGGAGCTGTTCACCACCCGCGGCGTCGCGGCGGTGCTCGAGGCCGCGAACATCGCCGGCCTCCCCTCGAGGGTGCTCGCCGAGGTCGGCGGGGACCGTCGGCTCACCGACCTGCGCCACATCGGCGAGGCCCTGCACGAGGTCACCCTCAACGAACGGCACGGTCTCGTCTCGTTGCTGACCTGGCTGCGCGAACAGGTCAACGAGGGCCGGGCCGGGCGCGGCGTCGAGCGCACCCGCCGGCTCGACTCCGACGCCGCCGCCGTCCAGCTGGTGACGATCCATGCCAGCAAGGGCCTGGAGTACCCCGTCGTCTACCTCCCCGCGCTCGCGGACCGCTTCGTCCCCAAGCCCACCCGGCCGCTCTTCCACGACGACGCCGGCAACCGCTGCCTCGACGTCGGCGGCGCCGGCGGGCGCTCGAGCGACAGCTGGGCCGATCACTGCCGTCGCTGGGCCGACGAGGAGGCCGGCGAGTGGCTGCGGCTGCTGTACGTCGCGATCACCCGCGCCAAGTCGCAGGTCGTCTGCTGGTGGGCACCGACCAAGAACGCCGTCGCCTCGCCGCTGCACCGGATGCTGATGCGAGACGTCGACTCCTCGGACGTCCCGGCGGCGCCCGCCGTGCCCGGCGACGACGCGGTCGTCTCGCTCTTCGCCGAGTGGCGGGACCGCGGTGGTCCGCGCCCGGAGCCGGCGACTCCGGCCGACCCGGGCGCCGACCCGCCGCGTCCGGAGGTGGGCGCCCTCGCGGCGCGCGTGTTCACCCGCGAGGTCGACACCGAGTGGCGCCGCGCGTCGTACTCCTCGCTCAGCAGGCTCGAGGTCGCGACCGCCTCGCCCGCAGCGGTGGCGAGCGAGCCCGAGATGGAGGCCAAGGACGACGAG
>JBAWHI010000326.1:0-13399 GCA_049593675.1 Nocardioides sp. | reverse complement strand
CTCCTGGCCCACTCCTGGCCCACTCCTGGCCCACTCCTGGCCCGGAGGTCAGGTCTTGCGGTACGGCGTCCCGACCGCCGCGGGTGGTCGCGACCGCCCGACCAGACCGGCGACGGCGAACACGGTGACGACGTAGGGGAGCATCAGCATCAGCTGGCTGGGCACGGGCGACCCGAGCACGGACAGCACGCCCTGGAGGTTGGAGGCGAACCCGAACAGCAGCGCGGCCAGGGTGGCCTTGATGGGGTCCCACTTGCCGAAGATGACCGCTGCCAGCGCGATGTAGCCCGCGCCGCCGGTCATCTCACGGTTGAAGGCCGGCACCGAGACCAGGGTGTAGAACGCGCCACCGGCGCCCGCGATCGCTCCGGCGAGCAGGACGGTGCGGTAGCGGGTGCGGTTGACGTTGATGCCCACGGTGTCCGCGGCCTTGGGGTGCTCGCCGACGGCGCGGACCCGCAGGCCCCACTTGGTGCGGTAGAGCGCCCAGGTGACCACGGCGACCGCGACGTAGAGCAGGTAGACGATCGGGGACTGCTGGAAGAAGATCGGCCCGATCAGGGGGACGTCGGCCAGCACCGGGATGTCGACCGCACTGAGCCGGGGCGGCGAGTTGAGCTCGGCCGCGTTGGGGGCGAGCACCTGGGAGAACAGGAAGCTCGTGACCCCGATGACCAGCACGTTGAGGACGACGCCGACGATGATCTGGTCGACGAAGTAGACGATCGCGAACAGCCCGAGGAGCAGCGCGACCAGGGCGCCGGCCGCGGTGGCACCGAGCAGGCCGGCCCACGTCGACCCGGTGACCGACCCGACCAGCGCGGCGGCGAAGGCTCCGGCCAGGAGCTGGCCGTCGATCGCGATGTTGACGACGCCGACACGCTCGCCGAGCACGCCGCCGAGCGCCCCGAAGACCAGGGGGACGGCGAGGGCCAGCGACCCACCCAGCAGTCCGACCATCGGCACGGTGCCGCCCGCGGCCGCCCACGAGAGGAAGCCGGTCATCGCCACCACGGCGAAGACGACCGCCAGCCACAGGGGAGTCGGGCGTCGTGCCAGAAAGCGGCGCAGGGACTCGGCGGTGCACAGGACCAGCAGCGCGATCATCGCCCAGGCGGTGCCCTCGGACGGCAGCACGAGGTTGGGCAGCTGGATCAGGTCGCTGCCTCGAGCCAGGCGCAGCGTCGTCTCGCCCTCCGCCGGCGAGACGAGCACGGCCAGGGCGAGCGCCGCGGTCAGCAGCCCGAAGAGGAACGGCGTCTTGCGGCTGACGACCGTGAGGACCGGTGGGTCCCCGGCCACCGGCTCGTCAGGTGTCGGCGGGGTGGTCGGCGTGGTCGACTGGCTCACGACATCTCCTTCGCGGGCAGCCGGAAGATGGCCCGCACCAGCGGCGGCGCCGCGATGAACAGCACGATGAGGGACTGGATGACCAGCACGATGTCGACGGGGATCCCCTCGGCGGCCTGCATGGAGAAGCCGCCGGCCTTGAACGCGCCGAACAACAGGCCGGCGGCGAGGATGCCGAACGGGTGGGAGCGCCCGAGCAGCGCCACCGTGATGGCGTCGAAACCGATGCCGGCGTCGAGGTCGACGGTGACCCCGCTGGTGACCGAGCCGAGCACCTGGTTGACACCGGCCAGCCCGACCAGGGCGCCGGAGATCAGCATCACGACCACGTAGGTGTTGCCCACGTTGATCCCGGCGGAGCGCGCGGCGTGCGGGTTCTCCCCGACGGCCCGGAAGCGGTAGCCGAGGGCCGAGCGGCTCAGCAACCACCACACGACCACCACGGCGACCAGGGCGAGGGGGAAGCCGAGGTGCAGCTGGAAGCGCTCGCCGAGGATGTCGGGCAGCACGGCGGTCGGCTCCATCGGGAGCGACTTCGGGTTGGCCGACCCCGGCGCCTGCAGCAGGCCCTCGGTCGCGAGCAGGAAGAAGACCAGATAGAAGCCGACGTAGTTGAGCATGATCGTCACGATCACCTCGTGGGCACCGGTGCGGGCCTTCAGCAGCCCCACCAGCCCCGCCCACGCCGCGCCGGCGAGCATGCCCGCGGCGATGGCCAGCACCAGGTGGACGGGCCCGGGGATGCCGGAGATGACTCCCACCCAGCCGGCAGCGGCGCCGGCCAGCAGCATCTGGCCCCGCCCGCCGATGTTGAACAGGCCGGCCCGGAAGGCCAGCCCGACGCCCAGGCCCGCCGCGATGAGCGGACCCGCGAACTTGAGGGTCTCGGTCAGGGGGCGGATCCCGGTCTGGAAGTCGTCGACCCGCGTGTTGTAGACCGAGCCTCGGAAGAGCGCGCTGTAGGCGCCGGAGATCGCGTCGCCGGAGGCGCGGAAGAAGTCGCCGGGGCGGGCGAAGATGTAGCCCGCCGAGTCGCGCACCGCCTCGTCGGTGAACAGGATCATGAGCGAGCCGACCACGACGGCGAGCAGCACGGCCAGCACCCCCACCAGAGCGTTCCCGGTGGTGATCGAGCGCATGACGTTGTGCCAGTGCCCGTTGTCCGGCTCGCGGGGAGCCTTGTCCCGGTCGGGATCCGGAGAGCCCTGGACCTCGACGTCGGCCGTCTGGTCCTCGTCGGCGCCGCTCATGCCACGGCCCCGGCGGGCCGCTCGCCGGCCATCATCAGTCCCAGGACGTCGCGTGAGGTGTCGGCAGGGACGATCCCGACGATCCGGCCCCGATAGAGCACCATGATCCGGTCGGCCAGGGCCGTCACCTCGTCCAGCTCGGTCGAGACGACCAGGACCGGGATGCCCCGGTCACGCGTGGCCACGACCTGCTGGTGGATGAACTCGATCGATCCGACGTCGACCCCGCGGGTCGGCTGGGCCGCGACCAGGACGCGCAGGTCGCGAGAGAGCTCGCGGGCCACCACGACCTTCTGCTGGTTGCCGCCGGAGAGCTGGCTGGCCAGCGAGGTGATGCCCGGAGCGCGCACGTCGTACTCGGTGAGCTTCTCCTGGGCGAAGGTCGCCAACCGGTCGAGCTGCAGGGACCCGTGGCGCACGAACGGCCCGTCGTAGCTGCGGTTGAGCATCAGGTTCTCGGCGATCGTGAACGAGCCGATCAGACCGTCGACCTGGCGGTCCTCGGGGACGAAGCCGACCCCGGCTGCGAGGATCTGGCGCACCGTGCGCCCGACGAGCTCGTGACCGCCGAGGCGGATCGACCCGCGGACGTGCTCCTGGAGGCCCAGGAGGGCCTCGGTCAGCTCGGTCTGTCCGTTGCCCTGGACCCCGGCGACGGCGAGGATCTCGCCGGAGCGGATCGTGAAGCTCACGTGGTCGACGTGCACCCGTCCCAGGTCGTCGACGACGCTCAGGCCGTCGACGACGAGCGCGTCGTCGCCGAGCTGGGGCGGGTCCTTCTGCACGGTGAGCTCGACCGGCCGGCCCACCATGAGGGCGGCGAGCTCGGCGTTGCTCGCCGTGGGGCTCGCCTCGCCGACGACCTTGCCGAGCCGGATCACCGTGATGCGGTCGGCGACCTCGCGCACCTCGCGGAGCTTGTGGGTGATGAAGACGATGGCCTTCCCCGAGGCCTTGAGCTGGCGCATGATCTCCATCAGCTCGTCGGTCTCCTGCGGCGTGAGGACGGCCGTGGGCTCGTCGAGCACCAGCACCTGGGCGTCGCGGGAGAGGGCCTTGATGATCTCGACGCGCTGCTGCACCCCGACCGGGAGGTCCTCCACCACGGCGTCGGGGTTGACGTCGAACCCGAACCGGCTGGAGATCTCGCGCACGCGCTCGCGGGCGGCGTCGAGGTCGAGGGAGCCGGCGAATCCGGTGGACTCGTTGCCGAGCATCACGTTCTCGGCGACGGTGAAGACGGGGATCAGCATGAAGTGCTGGTGCACCATGCCGATGCCGGCGGCGATGGCGTCACCGGGGCCGGCGAAGCTCTGGACGGTGCCGTCGAGCTCGATCTCGCCCTCGTCGGCCTGGTAGAGGCCGTACAGGACGTTCATCAGCGTCGACTTGCCCGCACCGTTCTCGCCCAGCAGGCAGTGGACCTCACCGGGTTCGACCGTCAGCGAGATCCGGTCGTTCGCGACAAGCGAACCGAAGCGCTTGGTGATATCGCGCAGGACGAGCTTCATGGCACGGCATCCTAGGGGTCGACTGCTGGTCTTTGGCGAGCATGGCAGAGGGAGGCCGGCCTCGGGCCGACCTCCCCCTACGCGGTGGTGCTGATCAGTGCTGCGGGCTCACTGGTTGAGGTAGGACGTCACCTTGATCGAACCGTCCATGATCCCCGTCTGGACCGCCTCGAGCTCGGACTGAACCGACTCGGAGACCTTGTCCTCGAAGTTGTGGAACGGGGCGAGGCCGACGCCGTCGTTCTCCAGCGTGCCGACGTACGGCGTGAAGTCGAACTCGTCGTTGCCGGCCGAGAGGATGGCCTCGTAGGTCGACGTCTTCATGTTCTTCAGGATCGAGGTGAGGACGACGTCCTGCGTCTTCGGGTCGGTCTCGTAGAAGTCGGCGTCGACGCCGATCAGGGCGACGTCCTTGCCGGAGGCGTCGATCGCCGTGAGAGCACCCTGGTAGATCGGGCCACCGACCGGGAGGATGACGTCGACGTCCTGGTCGAGGAGCTGACGCGCGGTGTTGGTCGCGGTCTCGTTGGCCTCGAAGCCACCGGTGAAGCTGCCGTCCTTGCCGTTCCAGCCGACGACCTTGACGTCCTTGCCCTTCTCCTTGGCGTAGTACATCGCGCCCTGGCGGAAGCCGTCCATGAAGATGGTCACGGTCGGGAACGGCTGACCGCCGTAGGTGCCGATCACGCCGGTCTTGGTGTAGTCCGCGGCCAGGTAGCCCGCGAGGAACGCGGCCTGGGCAGTGTCGTAGAGCACCGGCTTGATGTTCTCGACGTCCGGCTGGCCGTCGAAGGTCTGACCGTCGTCGCCACCGTCGGCGGCGTCGTCGATGAGGACGTACTCGAGGTCGGGGTTCGCGGCGGCAGACTCCTTGGTCGCCGCGGCGAGCGCGAAGCCGACCGTGACGATGGCGTCGCAGCCCTCGGCCACCAGGCTCTCGAGGTTGGGGCCGTAGTCGTTCTCGCTGTTCGACTCGACGGCCTTGAAGTCGGCGCCGAGCTCGTCGGCGGCCTCCTCGACACCCTCGTAGCTGAGCTGGTTGAACGACTTGTCGTCGAAGCCCCCGGCGTCAGAGACAACACAGGGCAGGAAGTCCGTGGTCTCCGCGCTGTCGGTGCTGTCAGACTCCTCCGGCGCGTCGCCGCACGCGGTCAGGACGGTGGCGGCCACCAGAGCAGCCAAGCCGCAACCCGCGGCCTTCCTCATCTTCTTCACTATTGCCTCCAAGTCTTCGCCCCACCAGATTCGGGGGCGGCAAGCGGTCACCGTACCGAAAACAAGCGGGTGCGTCGGCCCTTCAGGGGAAGAGTGCGCAAAGGGTTATCATCTTGGGATGTTCGGTCCGGCGAATCGCCTGTTTCACGAGAGTTCTTCCGCTTGAGCGGCCCGGCGAACGGTCCTGTGGGCGATCCGGTCAGCGTCGACTCCCAGGGGGAGTGGGCAGTACTGCGCGCGGCGGCCGACGATGCCGCCCGGCACGCCTACGCGCCGTACTCCGGCTTCCAGGTCGGTGCGGCCGCCCGGGTGGACGACGGCCGCCTGGTCACTGGCTGCAACGTCGAGAACGCGGCGTACGGCGTCACCTTGTGCGCGGAGTGCGGGCTGGTCAGCCAGCTGCACCTCACCGGGGGCGGGCGGCTGACCCACTTCGTGTGCGTGAACGGCCGGGGCGAGGTGATCATGCCGTGCGGTCGCTGCCGGCAGCTGCTCTGGGAGGCCGGCGGTGCCGAGCTGCAGGTGCTGACCGTCTCTGGGGTGCGACCGATGACCGAGGTGCTGCCGGACGCTTTCGGGCCCGAGAACCTCTGAGTGTGCGAGCGGCTGCCGCGTAGGGTTGCCGGGCTGGACCGCGACGTGGCGGGCCAGGACACGAAAGAGGGATCGATCGAATGAGCGCAGCCCACGACGCGGTCGAGGTCATCTCGGCCAAGCGCGACCGCCGAGAGCTGAGTGACAGCCAGATCGACTGGGTGATCGACGCCTACACGCGTGGCGATGTCGCCGACGAGCAGATGTCCGCGCTCGCGATGGCCATCTTGCTCAACGGCATGGACCGGCGCGAGATCGGGCGCTGGACCGCCGCGATGATCGCCTCCGGCGAGCGGATGGACTTCTCCTCGCTGTCCCGGCCGACCACCGACAAGCACTCGACCGGCGGCGTCGGCGACAAGATCACCCTGCCGCTCGCACCGCTGGTCGCCGCGTGCGGCGTCGCGGTGCCGCAGCTCTCCGGCCGGGGTCTCGGCCACACCGGAGGCACCCTGGACAAGCTGGAGTCGATCCCCGGCTGGCGCGCCTCGCTGTCGAACGCCGAGATGCTCGCGCAGCTCGAGTCGGTCGGTGCCGTCATCTGCGCGGCCGGCGACGGACTCGCGCCGGCCGACAAGAAGCTCTACGCCCTGCGAGACGTCACCGGGACCGTCGAGGCGATCCCGCTGATCGCCTCCTCGATCATGTCGAAGAAGATCGCGGAGGGCACCGGCGCGCTGGTGCTCGACGTCAAGGTCGGCTCCGGTGCGTTCATGAAGTCGCTCGACGCCGCTCGCGAGCTCGCCGAGACGATGGTGGCCCTCGGCCAGGACGCCGGGGTGCACACGGTGGCGCTGCTCACGGACATGGCGACCCCGCTGGGTCGTACGGCGGGCAACGCGATCGAGGTCCAGGAGTCGGTCGACGTGCTGGCCGGTGGCGGGCCCGCCGATGTGGTCGAGCTGACCGTGGCGCTGGCACGCGAGATGCTGGCCGGTGCTGGTCGCGACGACATCGACCCGGCCGAGAAGCTCGCCGACGGCTCCGCGATGGACGCTTGGCGCGCGATGATCTCCGCCCAGGGCGGTGACCCGTCGGCCGACCTGCCCGTGGCGCGCGAGTCGCACGTCGTCGACGCTCCCTCCTCCGGCGTACTCACCCGCCTGGACGCGATGGCCGTCGGTCTCGCCGCGTGGCGGCTCGGTGCCGGTCGGGCCCGCAAGGAGGACCCGGTGCAGGCCGGGGCCGGTGTCGTCTGGCACGCCCGCCCCGGTGACACCGTGACCGCTGGCGAGCCGCTCTTCACCCTGCTCACCGACGACGAGCCCCGCTTCGCGCGTGCCCTGGAGTCGCTCGAGGGCGGCTATGACATCGCTCCCGCCGGCACGGACTTCGCCCCGGCCCCCCTCATCCTCGACCGCATCTCCTGACGCCCTGACGCCGACCTGTCAGAAATGGCTGCGCCGGCGACGCTGACCTGTCAGGTATGGCTGCGCCGGCGGCGCCGACCTGTCGGGTATGGCTGCGCCGGCGACGCTGACCCGTCAGGTATGGCTGCGCCGTTCGATCAGAAGTGACAGGTCGCCAGCGCCTGAGCGACCAGAAGTGACAGGTCGGCGGAGCCTGAGCGACCAGAAGTGACAGGTCGGTGGAGCCTGAGCGACCAGAAGTGACAGGTCAGCGTCAGGAGGAGAGCAGGAGGACGACGGTCTCGGCGACGCAGGCGGGCTTGGCCTCGTCCTCGATCTCGATCGTGTAGCGGATCGTCACCTGCTTGCCGGCCGGGAGGTCGGCGACGTCACCGATCGCGACGTGGGCGCGGATCCGCTTGCCGACGCGGACCGGGTGGGGGAAGCGGACCTTGTTGGCGCCGTAGTTCAACTTCGCGCCGGGGGTCTCGAAGCTGAGCACCTGGCTGCCGAGGTAGGGCACCAGCGACAGGGTGAGGTAGCCGTGCGCGATGGTGCCGCCGAAGGGTCCGGACGCCGACCTCTCCTCGTCGACGTGGATCCACTGGTGGTCGCCGGTCGCCTCGGCGAACCGGTTGACCCGGTCCTGCTCGATGCTCACCCAGTCGGACGTGCCGATGTCCTCGCCGCTCGCGGCGGCGACCTCGTCAAGGGTCGTGAAGACGCGCATGGCGTCGAACCTACTCGGCGTCTGGAAGGATCGCCGCCATGACCCCGACCCCGACGCCCTCCACCGACCAGATCCGCCGGGCTCCCAAGGTCCTGCTCCACGACCACCTCGACGGAGGGTTGCGACCCCAGACGATCATCGACCTCGCGGCCGAGGTCGGCCACGCCCTGCCCGAGGTCGAGGGCTCCCTGACCGCGGAGTCGCTGGGCCAATGGTTCGCGGAGGCATCGGACAGCGGCTCGTTGGAGCGGTATCTCGAGACGTTCGACCACACGGTCGCGGTGATGCAGACCGAGTCCGCGCTCATCCGGGTCGCCCGCGAGTGCGTCGAGGACCTCGCCGCCGACGGGGTGGTGTACGCCGAGATCCGCTACGCCCCCGAGCAGCACGTCGAGGAGGGCCTGAGCCTCGACGAGGTGGTCGCGGCGGTCCAGACGGGCTTCGAGCAGGGGGTGGCCGCCAGCGGGGGACAGATCGTGGTCCGCCAGCTGCTCACGGCGATGCGGCACCAGGCGCGGTCGATGGAGATCGCGGAGCTGGCGATCGCCTGGCAGGACCGGGGCGTGGCGGGCTTCGACATCGCCGGGGCCGAGGCGGGCTACCCGCCCACGCGCCACCTCGATGCGTTCGAGTACCTCCAGCGCGAGAACGCGCACTTCACCATCCACGCCGGCGAGGCCTTCGGCCTGCCGTCGATCTGGCAGGCGATCCAGTGGTGCGGGGCCGACCGGCTCGGTCATGGCGTGCGCATCATCGACGACATCACCGTGCACGAGGACGGCTCGGTCGAGCTGGGTCGGCTGGCGGCGTACGTCCGTGACAAGCGGATCCCCCTCGAGATGTGCCCGTGGTCGAACGTGCAGACCGGCGCGGCGTCCTCGATCGCCGAGCACCCGATCGGCCTGCTGAAGCGACTGCGCTTCCGGGTCACCGTCAACACCGACAACCGACTGATGAGCCGCACGTCGATGACGCACGAGATGTCCTCGCTGGTCGAGGCCTTCGGCTACGGCCTGCCCGACCTCCAGTGGTTCACGATCAACGCCATGAAGTCGGCGTTCCTGCCCTTCGACCAGCGGCTGGCGATCATCGACGAGCGGATCAAGCCCGCCTACGCGGCCCTGGAGCAGGAGGTCTCCGGATGAGGATCGAGACGGTTCCGACGCTGCTCCTGCTCGGGACGGGGGTGGTGCTGCTCGGCGTCGCGGCTCTGCTGTACATGCGCGGGCTCGGGATCCAGCGCGCGTCGCGGAGCTTCGCCTACCGGGCGGTCGAGGTCACCGCGACCGTGGTCAGCCTGGAGGCCAAGGACATCAGCCTCTCCCGCGAGCCCGACACCCGCTACTTCCCCACGGTGCGCTTCGTGCCGGAGGGAGCGACCGAGGCCGTCGAGGCGCAGACGCTGACCGACGTGCCGGAGCCGCCCCCGCGGGTCGGCGAGGAGCTGGTCGTGGCCTACGACCCGCAGCGACCCGACCGCGTCGACGTGGCCGCCACCCAGGCGGACGGCGAGGGTGCGGGCAAGACCTGGCTCGTGCTCGCCCGGCTGGTCCTGCTGCTCGCGTTGGCGATGCCGATCGCCTGGACGATCCTGGCGCTGGTGGTCTGGACGGTCTGATGCCGGAGATCGGTGAGTCGCTCTTCTGGATCTCGCTGTGCGCGGTCCTCGCCCCGGTCCTGGCCGGCATCGTGCTGCGGGGACGGGTCTCCGAGGTGGTCCTGCTCCTCGGGCTCGGCGTGCTGATCGGCCCGAACGCGCTCGAGCTGGCCATCGACAGCGAGGGCGTCGAGATGCTGCGCGAGCTCGGCCTGGGGATGCTGTTCCTCCTGGCCGGCTACGAGCTCGAGGTCAAGGAGCTCACCGGCCGCGGAGGCCGCCGCGCGGCCGTGTCGTGGATGCTGTGCCTGGCCATCGCCGTCGCCCTGGTCGTGATCCTGGGCACGACCAGCCCGCTCGATGCCGAGATCGCGGTGGCGATCGCGATGACGTCGACGGCGTTGGGCACCCTGCTGCCGATCCTCAAGGACGGTGGCCTTCTCGGGACCAAGCTGGGCCGCACGGTGATGAACCACGGTGCGTACGGCGAGCTCGGCCCGATCGTCGCGATGGCGGTGCTGCTCGGAGTGCGGGGACCCGCGGAGTCACTGGTGGTGCTCGGCGCGTTCGCCCTGCTCGCCGTGCTCGTGCACCGGTTCTCGTCGCGGCTGAGCCGCACGAAGCTGCTGCACGTCGTGCGGCTCGGCGCGGAGACGTCGGGGCAGACCCAGGTGCGCCTCGTCGTGCTGCTGCTGGTCACCCTCACCGCCGCCGCCTCGGTGTTCGACCTGGACGCGGTCCTCGGTGCCTTCGCCGCCGGATTCGTGCTCCGTCAGCTCGTTCCCGAGGGGCACGAGAGCCTCGAGCACAAGCTGTCCGGACTGGCGTTCGGGCTCCTGATCCCGGTCTTCTTCATCACCTCCGGGATGGCGATCGACCCGCGGGCGATCGTGGAGGAGCCGGTGATGCTCGCCTCGTTCGTGCTGCTGATCTTCGTGATCCGCGGTGGCGTCGTCTTCGTGTCCACCCTCACCGAGGGGGGCTACGACCGCCGGGAGAGCGCCGCCGTGGCGATGTTCGCCTCCACGGGGCTGCCGATCATCGTCGCCGTCACCTCGGTCGCGGTGACGGCGGGGGAGATGAGCGCCACCACGGCGTCCGTGCTGGTCGCCGGCGGGGCGCTCACGGTCCTGATCTGCCCCCTGGTCGGCCAGCAGCTGGTCGGTCGTGCTCACCCGGATCGGGTGACGACGGCGGGTGCCCGTGACGACTAGGGTGCGCCCGTGGATAGCTTCTGGGACTTCTTCTGGTTCATCATCTCCTTCTTCCTGCTCATGGCCTACCTGGTCGTGCTGTTCCAGATCCTGACGGATCTGTTCCGCGACAAGGACACGAACGGCTGGCTCAAGGCCCTCTGGGTGCTCTTCTTGATCTTCCTGCCGATCCTGACGTCGTTGATCTACCTGATCGCCCGCGGACATGGCATGGCCGAGCGCAACCTGGCTGCGATGCAGTCGGCGCAAGCCGACACCGACGCCTACATCCGATCGGTGTCGGCGGGCAGCAGCTCGCCGTCCGACGAGATCGCGCGGGCCAAGGGCCTGCTCGACTCCGGCGCCATCTCGCAGCAGGAGTTCGACAGCCTGAAGGCCAAGGCCCTCAGCTGATCTGATCGGTGGGCAGCCCGCCGGGCAGCACCGCCCACCACACCTGGTCCCAGCCGGCGAGACCGAGCCGGGACCGTCGGAACTGGTCGCGATCGACGTCGACCAGCCGGCCGCGGGACGGCTCGAACAGTCGGAGCCGTCCCTCGGCCTCACCGAGCGCCAGCACGACGTGCCGTGGCAGCCACCGGCTGCCCACGTAGACCGGGACCGGTCGCCGAGCCCGGGTCGCACCGACGACGGCGTCGTACCCCGCGATCGGCGACGTGCGGATCCACCGCACCTCGCGATCGCCGAGCTCCCGGGCGATCGCCCACGGGGGCGTGCCGAGCGCGCGCGGCCAGGGCATCTGGAGCCGGCCGCGGTTGCGGACGCCGGTGACCCGCTCGTGCATCGCGAGCACCTCGGCGCGGAACCGCTCGGGCACCGAGGCGGCTGATCCGACGTACTCGCCGTAGGCGTGGTCGGTGATCATCCGGGCGACGACCAGGCAGGTCGCCCCGCACGAGACTCGGTCCGGCTGCACCAGGCGCTCCCGGAAGACCCGCTGTGGCCAGTCCTCGGTCATCGCCGGTCCACGCTCATGCCGAGGTGCTCCCGCGCAGCGCCGACACCGCGGAGCTCGCCTGTTCCGGGTTGACCGGGCTGCAGCCCAGCTCGACCGCGTGCGAAACCACGTGCCGCTGGTCGCGCAGCAGCGCCAGCCCGCGGCGCACCAGCACCAGGGGCGGCTTGCGGTGCTCGCGCAGGTCGCGGGTCAGTCGTCGCCAGAAGGTCACCATCGGGTGCTGGCGCACGCAGTACGCCGCCGCCAGCAGCTCGTCCTCGCGACAGTGCGGGACGATCTCCTGCGCGAAGATGCCCTCCGCGACGAACAGGTCGTGATCCCCGAGATCGAGGGTCTGCCAGCCGCACCGGCCGTTCTGCGCGATCTCGTAGACGGGGACCTCGGCGCGGCCACTGCGGCACAGCTCGTCGACGGCCGCCATGGCGTCGACGATCAGCCACGACGCGGGGTCGTCCCAGTCGACGATGCCGGCGTTCGCGCCCTCCGTGATGAGCGGGAGCGTGGGGTCGCCCGCGCTCTTGTAGAAGTCGTCGAGCCGGAGCACGGGCAGCCCGATGCGTTCGGCGAGGCGGGACTTGCCGGCACCCGAGGGGCCGGCGAGGACGATCACCTGCGCGCGCACCGGCCTATTGTGCCTGTCGATCCGGGTCAGACCCCGATCGGGTGCCAGACGGTCTTGATCTCCAGGAACGCCGTCATCGGCTCCAGCCCCGGGTCGAGGGTCCAGTCCGGCTCGGCTGCCGGCGCGCGGCGCACGCGCTTGAGGTTGTCGGCGGCCGCGACCTCCAGCTCGACGGCGAGCGTGGCGTCGCCGGCGATCCCGGTCAGGTCGATGGCGTTGACGTCCATGTGGGAGGCGAGCCACGGAGCGAGCGTCGCGGCCGAGCCGGTCAGGATGTTGACCACTCCGCCCGGGACGTCGGAGGTCGCGAGCACCTCGGAGAAGGTCACGGCCGGCAGCGGGCGCTCGTAGGAGGACACCACGACCACGGTGTTGCCCGTCACGATGGCGGGCGCGACCGCGCTGACGAGGCCGAGCAAGGAGGACTCCTGGGGCGCGAGCACCGCGATCACGCCGGTCGGCTCGGGGGTCGAGAGGTTGAAGAACGGACCGGCGACGGGGTTGGCGTTGCCGACGACCTGGGTGATCTTGTCGGCCCAGCCGGCGTACCAGACCAGCCGGTCGATCGCCTCGTCGACGATCTTGTCGGCCTTCGCGGACGACAGGCCCTCGGACTGGACGACCGCCTGGGTGAACTGCGGACGGCGGTCCTCCATCACCTCGGCGATGCGGTAGAGGATCTGGGCCCGGTTGTAGGCGGTGCGGGCGGCCCAGGGGCCGAAGGCCTTGCGGGCCGCGGTCACGGCGTCGCGGGCGTCCTTGCGCGAGGCGAGAGCCGCGTTGGCCACGAAGGCCCCCTTGCTGTCCGTGACCTCGTAGGAGTAGCCCGACTCGGAGCGCGGGAACGCGCCGCCGATGTAGAGCTTGTAGGTCTTGCGGACGTCGATGCGTGCGTTGGAGGGAGTCATCGCAGGTAGGCCTCCAGACCGTGGCGGCCGCCCTCGCGGCCGTAGCCCGACTCCTTGAACCCGCCGAACGGGCTGGTGGGGTCGAACTTGTTGAACGTGTT
>JBAWHI010000325.1:0-15021 GCA_049593675.1 Nocardioides sp. | reverse complement strand
CGAAGGCGGCATAGGTCTCCGGGATGTCCTTGATGCCCATGTGCCGGCCCAGGGTGCGGTAGTACTGCACGCTCGCCTCGATCTCGTTGGCGGTCAGCGGGCGCTTGCCGTAGGCGTCGAGCCAGCGCTTGGGCACGACCACGAACGTGCTCAGCACGTAGCGGAGCTCGTGGTCGGGGATGTCGTAGGCGCGGTGCATCGCGTTGATCCGCCGGATCGCGGCCTTGGCCTCGGGGTGCTCGAAGCCGAGCCGGGTGGGCGGTTCGAGGAGCAGTGCGGTGTCGTCGTAGCGCTTCTGGGTGTGGGTGGTGAACTCGCCGGTCTCGTCGAGCAGCCGGCCGATGCCGGGCACGGCGTAGGTGCGGAAGAGCGCGAAGCCGAGGGCCTGGTTCATGTCCCACGGGAACTCGTGGGCGACGACCGTGGCGTAGATCTCGACGTAGTCGACCGCCGGGTCCAGCGCCTCGTTGTGCCGCTTCCAGTGGTCGCGCCTCATGGACCCCAACCTAGAACAGGTTCTCCACACCCGCCCAGACGCTGACCTGTCAGGAATGGTCACCCGCGAGGCGGTGACCTGTCAGGAATGGTCACCCGCGAGGCGGTGACCTGTCAGGAATGGCTGCTGGCAGAAGCCGTTCCCGACAGGTCAGCGGTACCAGAGCGACCAGAAGTGACAGGTCGGCGTCAGTTGGAGTCGGCGTTCTCCGCGCCACGGCGCCAGCGGATGCCGGCCTCCAGGAAGCCGTCGAGGTCGCCGTCGAAGACCGAGGCCGGGTTGCCGACCTCGTAGCCGGTCCGCAGGTCCTTGACGATCTGGTAGGGGTTCAGCACGTAGTTGCGCATCTGGTCTCCCCACGAGGCCTGCACGTCGCCGCGCATCTCGTCGAGCTGCGCCTTCTCCTCGGCCTTCTTCAGGGCGAGGAGCTTGGCCTTGAGGACGACCATCGCGGAGGCCTTGTTCTGCAGCTGCGACTTCTCGTTCTGGCAGCTGACCACCGTGCCGGTGGGGATGTGGGTCAGGCGCACCGCGGAATCGGTGGTGTTGACCGACTGGCCGCCCGGGCCGCCCGAGCGGTAGACGTCGGTGCGGATCTCCTCGTCCGGGATGTCGATCTCGTCGGTCTGCTCCAGCACCGGGACCACCTCGACGGCGGCGAACGAGGTCTGGCGTCGGCCCTGGTTGTCGAACGGGCTGATCCGGACGAGTCGGTGCGTGCCGGCCTCCACGGACAGGGTGCCGTAGGCGTAGGGCGCGTGGATCGCGAAGGTGGCCGACTTCAGACCGGCCTCCTCGGCGTACGACGTCTCGAACACCTCGACCGGGTAGCCGTGCTGCTCCGCCCACCGGGTGTACATCCGCATCAGCGACTCGGCGAAGTCGGCGGCATCGACGCCACCGGCGCCGGCGCGGATCGAGACGAGCGCCTCGCGGGCGTCGTACTCCCCGTTGAGCAGGGTGCGGACCTCGAGGGCCTCGACGCTCTTCTGCACGCGGGCCAGCTCGGCCTCCGCCTCGGCCATGGAGTCGGCGTCGCCCTCCTCCTGACCGAGCTCGACGAGGACGCCGAGGTCCTCGATGCGTGCCCGGAGAGCGGTCACCCGGTCCAGCTCGCCCTGGAGCGCGGAGAGGCGGCCGGTGACCCGGGTCGCGTTGGTCTGGTCGTCCCAGAGGTCCGGCGCCGCCACCTGCTCCCCGAGGTCGGCGATCTCCACGCGCATCGCGTCGACGTCGAGCACCTGCTCGATCGTGTGCATCGTCGCCTGGAGCTGCTTGATCTCTGCGTCGTAGTCCGGTCCTGCCACAAGGAGCAAGGTTACGGGTCTGCGGGCGGCGGGCCTACTCGGCGCCGGCGACTTCCGGCAGCGCCAGCTCCGCCCAGACCCGCTTGCCGCCGGACTCGGCGGCCTCCATGCCCCAGGACGCGGCCAGGGCGTCGACGAGGTGCAGGCCGCGGCCGTGCTCCTCGGTGTCGGTGAGGGTCCGCGGTTCCGGGGCGCCGGCGCCGGCGTCGTCCACCTCGATCCGCAGGGCGTGCGGGGTCGCCGAGAGGCTGATGGAGTACGACGAGTGCGCGTGGGTCAGCGCGTTGGCGGCCAGCTCGCTCACGACGAGCAGCGCGTCGTCGACGGGGCCGTCGATGCCCCACGACCGCAGGTGCCTCTTCACGAACTGCCGCGCCGTGCTCACGCTGCTGAGGTCGTCGGGGAGCTCGATGCGCGCCTGCGTCCCGACCGGGCTGCCGACGGACTCCAGCAGGTCGATGAGGTAGCCGAGGGCCGCGTCCTTGAGCACGAAGCCGGCCGCGTGGTCGGTGATCCAGTCCTGGTCGTCGGTCTCGAGGCCGGAGAACACGACCACCTTCGACTCCGGCGCCCGGTCGCGCACCCGCGAGAGGACCTCGCGCCCGGCGATGTCGGGCAGGCCGAGGTCCAAGACGACGACGTCGGGACGCAGCTGCTCGGCCAGCCGGACGGCCTCTCCTCCGTCCGCGGCCTCACCCACGACCTCGAACCCGCCCCGATGCCGGAGGGAGGTACGGACGAGCCGGCGTACCTCGACGACGTCGTCCACCAGGAGGACGCGGATGGGCACCGCACAAGCCTAGAGGGTCGAGGCCGCGCGTGGGAGCGACACCACGAACGCGCCGCTCTCGGATGTCCCCGGCCGCGGGGAGCGGTACGTCGCCTCGCCGTCGTGCGAGCGGGCCAGCTGTCGCACGATGTAGAGCCCGAGCCCGGTGCCGCCGCGCGCGCGACCGGTCGCGAACCGGTCGAACAACCGGCCGCGCATCTCCTCCGGCACCCCCTCGCCTGCGTCGCTGACCGCGATCTCGACCATCGGCCCCTGGTCCTCGACGGATCGACACGTGACCCGGACCGGCTGCTTGCCGTGTCGCAGCGCATTGGTGACCAGGTTCTCGACCGCCTGCGCCAAGCGGTCGGCGTCCCCGCGGACGATCAGACCCGGCTCGGACTCCACATGGATGTCGGCATCGGGATGGATCCGCCGCACCGTCGCCACCGCGACGTCGACGACCTCGGCCACGTCGACATCGCTGAGGGTGAGCTCCAGCGCGCTGGACTGGAGCCGCGAGGCGGTGAGCAGGTCCGCGAGCAGCCGACGGAGCCGGGTCGACCCGGAGGCCATCGCGTCGAGGAGGCCCTCGCGATCCTCGTCGTCGAGGTCCGACCAGTGCGCGCGGAGCGTCTCGGCCGACCCGGCGAGCACGCCGACCGGCGTCCGCAGCTCGTGGGCGGTGACGGCCAGGAAGCGAGCCTGATCCTCGGCGGCCTGCTGCAGCCGGGCGTTGGCGGCGGCGAGTGCGTCGAGCATCTCGCGCCGCTCCGTGGTGTCGCGGGTGACCTTGGCGAAGCCGACCAGCTCTCCCGAGTGGTCGCGTACCGCCGTGATGACGACGTTCGCCCAGAAGCGGCTGCCGTCCTTGCGGACCCGCCACCCCTCCTCCTCGTAGCGACCGTCGCGGATCGCGAGCTCGAGCTCGTGCTCGGGGTGGCCGGACTCCTGCTGCTCGGGCAGGTAGAACATCCGGAAGTGCCGACCGATCACGTCCTCGGCGTCGTAGCCCTTCGCCCGCTGCGCGCCCAGGTTCCAGCTCGCGATGCGCCCCTCGGGATCGAGCATGAAGATCGCGTAGTCGCCGACCGCCTCGACGATGAGCCGGAACCGCTCCTCGCTCTGCCGCAGCCGCTCCTCCGCACCCCGCTGCGCGGTGCGGTCCTGCACCTGGAGGAAGAGGTAGAGGGGTCGCTGGGCACTGTCGAGCACCGGCGCGATCGTCGCCAGCACCCGGCGCTGCTCGGAGCGCGAGGCCACCTCGTGCTCGACCTGCACCACCCGCTCGGTGCCGGCCAGGATCGTGCCGAGCGCCGCCTCGACCCGGGCCGCTCCCTCGCCGGCGATCTCGGCGTACGCCGTCCCGACGAGCTGGTCGGCCGGCCGGCTCACGAGGTCGGCGAGGGCTGCGTTGGCGCGCACCACCCGTCCTGCGAGCGTGACCGTGGCCATCCCGATCGCGGCGTCGTCGAAGACCTCGCGGAAGCGCTCCTGGTGCTCGCGCAGGGTGACCTCGTCGGCGCTCGGGTCGGAGCCACCGCCGGCGGGAACGACATCCGGAGCCGTCGCCGTGGCCGCGCCCCAGGCCTCGACGAGGGTGTCGGCGAGAGCGGCCAGCGAGCCCGACTTCTCGAGGAAGAGCGTCGCCCCCAGCTCGACCGCCCGGTGGGACAGGCCCTCCTCCTGGAAGCCGCTGTACATGACCACGCAGGTGCGGGGGGACGCCTCGAGCACCTGCGGCAGTGCCTCGAGCCCGTCCATGACCGGCATCGACACGTCGAGCAGCATCAGGTCGGGTCGGTGCACGCCCGCGGCCGTGACCGCCTCGGCACCGTCGGCGCACTCCGCGACGACGTCGAGCCGACCGGACATCCGCAGCCGGGTGCGGACCAGCGTCCGCACGTCGGCGGCATCGTCGACGATCACGATCGTGGGGGTCCCCGACCCGCCCGCCCGCTCGCCCGCTGACACAGGAGGAACCTATCCGGCTTCTGCATGTTCTTGCATCGCACGAAGGTGAGGCAGCGTTCCGCCATCAGCCGTCCGGAAGTCTGACACCGTCATCTCGTGAACATCGACGTCCGTCCGACCCCTGCCCTGCGGCGGCACCGCGCCCGCATCGTCGGAGCGGTGGCCGGGGTCGCGATGCTGGCGGTCACCGGGTTCGCGGTCGCGGAGCTGGCCGACGCGAGCACGCAGGGGATCCACGAGGTCCCGGCGTCGGACTCGCGACACCCCTGAGCCCACCCGTGGGGTCGGCCCGGTAGGTCTCTAGGCCTTGCGGCCGAACACCTGTGCGGCGTACCAGATCCCGTCGTCGCTCTTGCGCGCGCCGACGCCGAGGAGCCGGAACCCCCGGTTGAGGATGTTGCGGCGGTGGCCGGTGGAGTGCATCCAGGCGGTCACAGCCGACGGTCCGCTCCTGAAGCCGTAGGCGACGTTCTCGCCGACGCGGTCCAGTCCACATCGCCTGAGGATCGGCGAGAGGTCCTGGTGGAACATCCGCTCCTGGCGGGCCATCTTCCGCGCCTGCTTGACCGCGAACCGCTGCACGCACTTCTGCTTGCGGAACTTCGGACGGTCGTGCTTGACCCGCTGCTGGTTGGTCGCTGAGAAGACCTGGTTCTGGTACGTCGCCTGCGGCGACCGCGCCTCGGCCGGCACCAGGGCGAGCGTGACCGTCAGTCCGAGCGACATCGCGAACGCGATCGCGGATGCGAGCGATCTCATCGTGCCTCCGTGATTGGCCTAGACAGCGTCGACCTATTCGACACGGTATCCCCCGTGCCGCTCCGCGCGGCCATAGCGTCTCGGCCTATGTCCCCCCAGCCTCCCTATCTCGTCGTCGCCGCTGCCGCGCTCGCGCCGGCGCTGGCCCTGCTCGGCCCGTCCGCAAGCGCCGCCCAGCCCGCCGACCCGGTCGACCCGACGACGATCTCCGCTTCGTCTCGGGTCACGCTCGAGCAGCTGACGGTCGTCGGGGACGGCCGAGTGAGCGACGTCGTTCGGTCCGGTGACCGGATCTATGCGCTCGGCTCGTTCGAGGAGGTCGGCCCCTACACCGGTCCTGGCCGGATCCTCGACGCCGGGACGGGCGCAGACCTCCCGGCTCCCCGGTTCGACGACGGGCAGGTCTCGGTCGCGCTGGCAGACGGTGCGGGTGGTTGGTACGTCGCCGGCGACATCCGGGGCGGCGTCGTGCACGTGCGCGCGGACGGTTCGGAGGATCCGGCTTTCGACGTCGAGGCGGACGGCCTGGTGAGCGCGATCGCGCGGGTCGGCGACACCCTCTATCTGGGTGGCCTCTTCAGCGAGGTGAACGGCTCCGAGCGCGGCAACCTCGCCGCGGTCTCAGCCCTGTCGGGCGATCTGCTCCCCTTCCGGAGCGACCTCGGCTCCCGGGTCACCGAGCTCGTCCACGCGCCCGCGGCCGACGGCCTCCCGGCGACGCTCTACGCGGGCGGAAGTGGCGTCGCCGTCATCGACCCGGTCACCGGCGAAGCCGGCTTGCCACTCGGCGGATTCGACGGCCCCGTGCGAGCGCTGGCGCTCGGGGGCGAGCGGCTCTACGTCGGCTCCGGCGACCTCGACGCCGTCGACCGGCGGACCGGCAGCCTGATCGACGACTTCACGCCGTCCGTGTCCGGCGCCGACAGCTCGGTGCACACCCTGCTGCTCACCGACGACCGGCTCTACGTCGGCAGCGACGCCACCACGATCGCCGGGTCGCCCGGGCGGCTGGTGGCGCTCGACCCCGAGAGCGGCGCGGCCGACCGCTCGTTCGACCCCGGTGTCGGCGGTGGCGAGGCCTCGTTCGGTCGGCCCGGCGGTGTCTTCGACCTGGCGCTCGATGACGGCCGGCTCTGGGTCGCGGGCGCGTTCGACGGCGTGGGCGGCGAGGCCGCCGACGGCCTGGTGGTCCTCGACGCGGCGTCCGGCGCGGCCAGCGACACCGACGTGCCCCGGTTCCACCAGCAGGTCAACACCGTCGAGGTCTCGGGCGGCGCGGCGTACGTCGGTGGGCACTTCTACCTCGACGACCCGGTCCGCACGAAGCGGATCGCGGCACTCGACGCCGCGACCCTGGAGCCGGTGCCGGGCTTCCGCGGCCGCGGCTCCTGGCATCACGGTGAGCTCGTGGTCGCTCCGAACGCGGTCTACGTGGGCGTGACCCACCAGATGGGCTTCGTCCCGAAGTCCCGGGGGCCCTACTACCCCGACACCACCTCGACGGTGCGTGCCTACGACCCCGCCACCGGGAGGCGGGACCCGCAGCGCACGCATCGGGTCAAGGACCTGACCGGCGTGACCACACGAGGGCGGTCGCTGGTCGTCGCGCAGCGGCTCCAGGACGATGTCCGGTTCCCCCGCAACCGGATCACGGTGTATCGACCCGATGGGCGCAAGGCCCGGTCCTTCCGGGTCCCACTGCGCGGCTACATCACCGAGATCGCCACGGTCCGTGGCGACCTGCTGCTGGCCGGCAGCTTCCGGCGCACCTCGACGAGCGGCGGGCCTCGCAACACCGCGATGATCCGTATCGACCCCACGACCGGCAAGCGGCGAGCGTGGTTCGACCCCCGGATCCACGGGCCGGTCCAGGACGTCTCGGTGTGGGGCAAGGCGATCTACGCCTCCGGCCTGTTCACCAGGGTGCACCAGGGGAGCGACCAGGCTCGCCCGGGATTGACCAAGATGGACCTCCGCTCCCGGGTGATCGAGCGGTTCCAGCCCCAGATCCTGGGTGGCCACAACGTGTTCCAGGGCGCCACTGCCGTCGGCGACCTGGTGTTCTCGACCGCCTACCCGCAGACGTTCCTCGACGCCAGGACCGGCGACGCCGTCGCGGACCCCACCGGCATGCTCGAGGACGTGTGGCTCTCGGCGGCGACCGGGACTTCGGAGACCCTCGTCGTCGGCGGCAGGCAGTGGACGTCGCTGGCCGGCGAGGGCTCGCTCGAGGTCGGATTCGTGGCGGCGTACCAGCCGTAGCGACCGGTCGTCGGATCGAGTCGATCCACTGCCGTGCTCGTCACCGCTCGGCCACCACGACGGCCGAGCCGGTCGCTGCGATGGTCGCGACGCCGGGTGAGCCCGGCACGGTGAGCGGCAGGTCGAGCGGAGCCGTGACGTGCACGGTGACCGTCGACGCCGCGTGGTCGACGTCCACGCGGAAGCTCAGACCGGGATAGGACACATAGGCGCCGGACGCCGCCAGGTGGTCGTGCACGGCCGACCGCACCCTTTCCGCAGACAGGTCGAGCCGGCCCTCGGGCACACCGCCGGTGTAGACCTCGCGTCCGGTGGCGCCGAGGTCGGCCCCCCGCAGGGCGGCCCCGTCGGCGACCGTGTCGAGCTCCTGGCGCTGGAGGTAGGCCGCGGACGCATCCACCACCATGGCGACCGCCATCGCCAGCACGAAGGCGAAGCCGATGATCATCACGGTCGCCTGGCCCTCCTCATCGCGCCGCTCAGCCGTGGCCACCCGACACCTCCTGGAACTGGCCGATGGGCAGCGTGTGCGTGGCATCGAGCGCGAAGCCGGGCGCGTCGCCGCCGAGGAAGGCCGGCAGCAGTGGGAGGTCGACCCGCGAGGCGACGCGCACCGTGATCACCGACGTACCGCTGTGGCAGTCATGGGGGTACGGCGTGCAGGTGATCCGCACGTTGACCGGCACGCCGTCGACGCCTTGATCCTGGAGCGCCTGCCGCGCCGCTGCCTCAGCCCGATGACGACCCTCGGCGTCGGTCGGCGCCAGCGCATAGGCGCGGCCAGCGGCCCGTGCTGCGCCGCTGACTCCGAAGGCGCCCCGCTGGACATCGAAGACCGAGACGACGATCCAGAGCATCGGGACCAGCAGCAGCACCCCGAGCCAGGTCAGCTCGACCAGGGCGCTGCCGTCCTCGCCCTTCGGACGGGCACGTCGGGCGCTCACGGTCGCTGCTCCTCCACGGCATGGCCCGACACCGTCAGTGCGATGCCCGGCCCCCCGAGCCCGAGTGCGGGCACGCTCGCGTGCACGACGACCTCGACACCGGCCGCGCCGTCGACCACGGCGGGGCGCGCCTGCACATCCCGGGCGAACCGGCCGGAGACGGCACCGTCGATCTGGGACCGGGTCCGGGCCACACCGTCGGCCGGCCCCCGGTCCAGCGTCGCGGCGTAGCGAGCGCCCTCCGCGGCCGCCGACGCGAGGGTGTTGCGCACATGCAGCACCAGCGCGACCTGCAAGATGCCCATCACGACCGGGATCAGCACCACGAGGACGAGCACGAAGTCGACGACGGCCGAGCCACGCTCGTTGCGGCGCCTCGATTCGCAGCGGGCCGTGGTCTCCACCGCCCGGCCCCTACTTCACCTGGTTGAAGGCGGCGTTGAGCATCTGCTGGAGCTGGGTCTGGGCGAGCGCGGTGATCATCACCACGAGGCCCACGGTCATCACCGTGATCATCACCCAGCCGGGCACGTCACCGCGCTCGTCGCGAGCGCGGGGTGCGGTGAGCGCCAGCCAGATCCTCGCCAGCCTCAGGTGCATCTCTTCCATCTCTCCTCCTCATCCAGCGGTCAGACTCAGGCCGATGACGCCCGGCCAGAAGGCGAACAGGACGGTGACCGGCAGCACCAGGAAGACGACCGGAACCATCATGAAGACCTCCTTGCGCGCGGCGGTCTCGATCAGCTCGCGCCGTCCGGCCTCCCGGACGTCGGCGGCCTGGGCGTGCAGCACGTCGGCGAGCGGGGTCCCGCGCTCGACAGCGACGGCGACACCCTGGGCGAACCGGGCCACCAGCGGCAGCCCGGTCGCTGCGGCCATCCGGTCGAACGCCGCGCCGACCGGCTCACCGGTGCGAATGTCGGCCAGCACCCGGGCCAGGTCGGTCGAGAGCTCACCGCCGCTGCGGCGTACGACACGGTCGAGCGCCGCGACCGGCCCCTCCCCCGCAGCCACCGAGAGCGCGAGGAGCTCGGCGACGGTCGGGAACTCGGCCAGGATCCTCCGCTCCCGCGCGCGCACCTGGCTGGTGAGCCAGCTGTCGCGGGCCAGGACACCTGCGCCGAAGGCGAAGGCACACACCACCAGCCACAGGGCCGCTGAGCTCGGGGCGGTGAGCATCCGCAGCACGCCCACCGCAGCCGCCACCGCGAAGGCGAGCACGCCCCAGACCACCTGCTCGACGCGGAACTCGTGCACGGTCCGATCGAGGTTCGCCCGCTGGAGGCGCCGACGGACCGACGTGGCACCACCCAGCACCCGCTCGACGGTGTCAGCGGCAGCGCGGAGCGGGACGCCGAAGGTGCCGGACGTCGGGTCCGGTGCCGGCGCACTGCGGCCGGTCTGCGGGAGATCGCGCACATAGGGAAGGACACGCAGCGCCAGCTGGGGACGGCGGATCAGTCGCACCCGGGCCGCCACGAGCAGCAGCCCACCCGCACCCGCTGCGCCGAGAAGGGCGCCCCACCAGGCCGGGCTCACGAGAGGATCCGCTGTTCGACGGGCAACCGACCGATCCGCATCATCAGTCGGTAGGCCAGGACGCACGCCACGGCTCCGACGGTCAGCACGACGACGCCCGCCGGCGAGGCGTAGCGGCCGATCACCTCGGACTGCAGCGACATCAGCAGCAGCACCAACCACGGAGCAGCGACCGCGAGACGCGCGCCGTTGACGGTCCAGGACTGCCGGGACTCGAGCTCGGAGCGGGTGCGGGCGTCGTCTCGCAGATAGGCCGACAGGTCACGCAGCAACCGGCCGAGCTCGCCGCCACCGACCTCGCGGGCGATCCGCAGCCCCTCGACCACGCGGTCGCCGACCGGGTCGGCGAGACGGTCCTTGAGCCGGTCGAGACACTCGCCGAACCGGCCGGTGACCTGGTAGTCGAGCGCGAACTGGTCGAACGCGCCACGCAGCGGCTCCGGTCCGCGCGCTCCGAGTGCGCCCAGGGCGTCCGGCAGCGACATCCCGGCCCGCACGGCGGAGACCAGGTTGTCGACCGCCTCCGGCCAGACCTCGGCGAGCTCCCGCTGGCGGCGTCGGGCGCGGCCGGAGATGACCGCCACGGGCAGCCAGGCGCCCATCAGTCCGAACACGATCGCGACCGGCGGCGTCCCCGAGACGACCTGGAGGAGCGCCGTGGTGACCACCCCGGAGATCAGGCACAGCGCCACGAGGCCCGCCACCGACAGCTGCCCGAGGCCGGCGCGGGCCAGCAGGTCGGCCGCGCGGCCCGTCGTACGTGTGGTCGCACCGGTGGACCGCGGGAGGAAGAAGGCGCTCCAGACCAGCATCAGCCCGATGCCGACGCCGAGCCCGACGAGTGCGCCCATCAGCGCTCCCCGGCAAGGATCCGGTGCACGTCGATCCCGAGACGCTCGTAGCGCTCGGGGTGCGGCGGCCGACCGCCGGTGCCCCGCAGCTCGCCGCCGCGACGCTCGAAGATCGACTCGGTCTCGATCACGTCGTTCTCCACCCGTCCGGACACCCCGACGATCTCGTTGGTCCGTCGTACGCCGCGCTCGTCGATCCCGAGGTGCACCACCAGGTCCACGCTGGAGGCCACCGTCGGCACCACGAAACGGGCGGAGATGTTCTCTCCGGCGAGGAGCGGCAGGGTGCACATCTTCACCAGCGCCTCGCGGGCGGAGTTGGCGTGGATCGTGCACATGCCCGGCAACCCGGCGTTCAGAGCGAGCAGCAGGTCGAGGCACTCCTCGGCCCGCACCTCGCCGACGATGATCCGGCTCGGACGCATGCGGAGGCTCTCCTTGACGAGCTGGCGCAACCGGATCTCACCGGTGCCCTCGAGGCCCGACTGCCGGGTCTGGAGCGCCACCCAGTCCGGATGCGGGAACCGGAGCTCGAAGACCTCCTCCGCCGACACGACACGCTCCCCGCCGGGGATCCCCGCGGCCAAGCAGTTGAGCGCCGTCGTCTTCCCGGCCTGGGTTCCTCCGGCGACGAGAATGTTGAGACCGGCACGCACGGACGCCTCCAGGAAGGCCGCGGCCTGCGCCGTCATGCTGCCCAGCTCGACCAGGTCGTGCAGACGGGCCGCTCGCAGGACGAACTTGCGGATGTTCACCGCGGAGAAGCCGTGGCTGATGCCTTCCAGCACCACGTGCAGTCGGTGCCCCTCGGGCAGCATCGCGTCCACGAACGGCTGGCTGAGGTCGATCCGCCGGCCGCTGGACTTGAGCATCCGCTCGACCAGCTCCTGCACCTGGGCGGCGGTGAGGACCAGGTTGGTCAGCTCGTGGCGGCCGTGCCGCGCGATGAACACCCGGCTCGGGTCGTTGATCCAGACCTCCTCGACCGCCGGGTCGTCGAGGAACGGCTGCAACGGACCGAACCCGGAGACCCGGGCCACGAGCTCGCCGACCATCGCGTCGATGTCGGGGACCGGAGCGACCGCGCCGGTGAGGCTCCGGTCGTCGTGCTCGCGCACGACGCTCTCGGCGATCCGGCGAACGACACCGGCGTCGCGCTGCGGGTCGACCGCCTCGCGGCGTACGAGCTCGCGAACGTGCTGGTCGAGCTGCTCGACGAGCTCGTCGTGTGCATGGGCACCGCGAACGGCGCGCGCTGCAGACTGCGTCACTGACATCAGGGCCCCCGAGATGGTTCCTTGCGCGTCAGTCTCTCCGCTGGGGCTCGGATGAAACCAGGGGCGAGTGCCGCCCTGTGGATAACCATCGAGAGCGGGAGGTGCGGAACCGCCTCAGCAGCGCTTCTTCAGCTCCACCGTCACCGGTCCGGCGTGGCGACCGACGCGACCATGACGGGGTCCGACGGACATCGCGGCCGGCGCGACGTCGCTCAGCTGCCGCCGTCGAAGCCGAGGCCGAGCAGGTCGACGATGCCGTGCTGACGCCCGGCGGTGTAGCCGCCGTCCACGAGCATCGTGCTGCCGGTGACGAACGACGCGTCGTCGGAGGCCAGGAACACGATGGCGGCGGCGATCTCGTGCGCCTGCCCGCACCGGCCCAGGGCGTGCGCCTTGATGAACGAGTCCCGGATGTCGGCCATCCCGTCCAGGCCGAACACCCCGTCCATCATCGGGGTGTCGATGAAGCCGGGGCACACGACGTTGGCCCGGATCCCCCGCCGGCCGTAGTCGATCGCCAGGTTCTTGGTGAGGATGACGACGCCGCCCTTCGACGCGTTGTAGGCGCTGCCGCCCTCGGTGCCCTCCACCCCCTCGACGCTGGCGATGTTGACGATCGAGCCGCGCTGGCCGACGGCGTTCGGGCTCTGCTCGAGCATCAGCTTGATGGCGGCCTTGTTGGTGTGGAACGTGCCCTTGAGGTTGATGTCGACGACGCGGTCCCACTCACCGCCCTCCACCATGTGCACCGGACCGCCGCCGGCGACCCCGGCGGCGTTGACGATCACGTCGATGCGGCCGTGCTCCGCGTGCACCGCAGCGAACGCGGCCTCGACAGCAGCCTCGTCGCGCACGTCGACCTCGACGACGCCCTCGGCGGGGGTCACATCCATCAGGACGACCCGAGCGCCCTCGTCCGCGAACCGCTTCGCCGTCGCGGCGCCGATTCCGGAGGCGGCGCCGGTGACGACCGCGACCTTGCCATCGAGTTGACCCATGTGTCTGCTCCCCGCGTGCGATCGGACGTGGCGCGCCGGACGGTCGCGCAGCCGCTGACGAGGTGTCTAGCACCAGAGCCGCCGCAGTGATGCCGAAATGCACGTATCTCGGAGGAATACCGTCGGTATTGGCATGATGTGACCCATGTCCGTTCGAGACAGTGGCCGTCCGATGTTTGGTCGTCGGTCGGCCCGCGCCGAACGGCGGATCGCCGTCATCGGCGCCGGACCCGCCGGGATCGCGGCGGGCCGCGAGCTGCTGCGGCAGGGGTTCACGGGTCTCACGATCATCGACGCGCAGGACGGGCCGGGCGGCACCTGGCGGCTGCACACCTATCCGGGGCTGGCGTGCGACGTATGGGCGCACTCGTACACGTTCACCTACGCCCCCAACCCCGACTGGAGCGCCAACTACGCCCCCCAGCCGGAGATCCTGGCCTATCTCGAGCGCTGCGCCGCAGAGTTCGGGCTGACGCCGCACCTCCTGCTCGACACCCGCGTCGTCGCGGCTCGGCTCCAGGACGACCTGACCTGGCGGCTCTGCACCGACCGGGGCGAGGAGCTCACCTTCGACGTCGTCATCAACGCGATGGGCAACCAGCACACGCCGGTCTACCCCGATGTGCCCGGCCTCGACTCGTTCACCGGCACGAGCTTCCACGGGACGCGGTGGGACCACGACGTCGACCTGCGGGGCAAGCGGGTCGCCGTCGTGGGCTCGGCCGCGAGCGCGGTCCAGATCGTGCCGGAGGTGGCGAAGCAGGCCGCGCACCTGACCGTGCTGCAACGCTCACCCAACTGGATCGCTCCGCGACGCCTCAAGACCTTCACCGACGCCCAGCGACGCAGGTGGCGCCGGTTCCCGGTCCTCATCAGCGCGATCCGACGGGTGCAGAGCCTCGCCCTGGGGCAGGTGGAGCACGCCGTCACCATCGGCCACCCGCGCATGGGTCAGTTCGAGAAGATGGTGACCTCCCAGCTGGACAAGACCATCGACGACCCCGAGCTGCGCGCCGCCCTGACCCCGGACACGCGCTTCGGCTGCAAGCGGGGGCTGGTCTCCGACGACTTCTACCCCACCCTCAACCAGGACCACGTCGAGCTGATCCCCTCCGGACTGGAGCAGGTGACCCCCACGGGGCTGGTCACCGCCGACGGCCGCGAGGTCGACGTCGACGTCATCATCTACTGCACCGGCTACCGGATCCTCGACTTCGACCGCATCGAGGTCACGGGCGAGGACGGGCGCAGCCTCGCCGACGACATGGCACGGGCCCCGCAGGCCCACAAGGGGATCGCGGTCCCGGGCTTCCCGAACTACTTCCTCGCGGTCGGCCCCAACGGGGTGGTGCTCAACGTGTCGTACTTCTGGAGCGTCGAGCAGAACGTCGCCACGATCGTGCGGCTGCTCGGCGACCTGTCCGACCTCGGCTGCACCGCCATGTCGCCTCGCCCGGAGCTCTGCGAGCGGTACAACGAGTCCCTGAGCGACAAGTTCAGCGCCTTCTCCTGGGGAGCGTCGGACTGCCACAGCTACTACCGGACGGCCAGCGGCCACGCGCCGTTCCTCTTCCCCGGCAACTTCAAGCAGTGGCGCGGGATCCAGTCGGAGATCACCCTCGCCGAGTTCGAGCTGACCTGAGATCGATCAAGGCGTCAGCCGAGCACTCCGGGGGCCGCCTCGTCCTGGCCGACCCAGTCCTCGTCGGCCTCGAACGGGTCGGCTGTGCGGCCCTTCTCGTCGTCCTTGCGGCCGACACGACCCGCGCCGCCGGCGCCGCCTGCGCCACGGGCCCCGGCCGTGCCTCGACCGCCGGCTCCGCGGGCACCGGCGCCTCCCGCACC
>JBAWHI010000324.1:0-3354 GCA_049593675.1 Nocardioides sp. | reverse complement strand
CGGCGACCACGTCATCGGCCAGGACGCTCGCCGCGACCCGCAACAGCTCGTCGTCGGGGAGGTCGGCGGGGTCGACGGGGGGCGGACCGAAGTCGAGCCGTCGGACCGCACCGTCGAGCTCGAGGTCCGGTCGACCGCGGCCGGGAGCGCTCGCATCGAGCACGCGGGTCGCCAGCTCGACACCGGGCGAGCCGGCCTCGTTGAGGCGGCGCAGGAGCTCCAGCTGCTGGGCACCCGGCAGCACCCGGCCGCGCGGCTCGCCCGGCTCCGACCAGTCCCGCCATGGCGTCGTGCCCCCGGCACGCAGGTGGGCGACCCACCCCCAGGCCCGGCGGATGCCCGGGGTGTCCTCAGTCATGGGGACACCCGAGGGAGGTCACCGCTCACGCAGCTTCTGCGCCTGGGCGCGGACCCGCTGGGACAGCTGCCGCTCGGGATCGGGCCGGCGCGCCGCCTCGCGGGTCATCGCCGCCAGCGCGTCGAGGGTCGTCTTGAGCTGCCGCTTGGCGCGGACCTTGTCGGGGTTGCTCCACTCGGCCTCCGGCACCGGTGGGCGCGGGCGCAGCTCCGCGACGTCGCCCACGACGTGCACGCCACTGCCCTCGATCCACTCGATCCAGCGCTCGGCCTGCTCTGCGGCCCAGTCGTAGCGGCTCGGCGGGAGCGTCACCGCGGCGGACGCCTTCTTCACCAGCTCGCCCTGGGCGAGCATCTCGCGGATCAGTCCGTCGTAGGAGGACTCCCGGCGCGCCTGACGGTCCATCCGGCGGTTGAGCTGACGCACCACCTGGGTCTCGACGACGCCGAGCGAGCGGTTCGAGCGATCGCTGTCCAGCGGCGCCCATGCCGGGTCGATGCCGAGGGTCTCGCACATCCGGAGCCACAGCGGGTCACCGTGCTGCTGCTCGTTGCGTCCGTGCGGGACGGTCACCACGTGCACGTGGTCCGGTGGGAGCCCGGCGCCCCAGGTGCCGAGCACTCGCGGCACGTCGAAGGCCCGGTAGAACCAGGTGCGGCCCTTCTGGTAGCGGTCCAGGAAGCGCTTGTAGCTCCACCGCCGGCCCTGCTTGATGCTCTCCTGCCAGGCGGCCGGGATCTGCCGGCCGAGGTCTCGCGCCGTGTAGACGACGTGGATCTCGCTGCCGGCCAGGTCGCGCATCGCCCGGGCCACCTGGGCGGGCGTGGCGGGGGCAAGGATCTCGTGGCTGATCACGACCGTGCCGCTGCGCCGGCGCGCCTTGCGGACCAGCGCCTCCCAGCTGCCGTCCGCGTGACCCGGAGCTCCACCCCAGTCCTGGTCGAGCAGGTCGAGCGCGCCGCGGAAGTGCGCGAGGCCCGGGCTGATCAGCGGCGAGGGCGTCGGCAGGTGCACCCCGTGCTCGGCCAGGGACTTGGCGTTCACCGAGAGCCGGTCCTGCAGGTAGGTGGTGCCCGTCTTGGGGGCACCGATGTGCAAGAAGACGGTCCGGGTCATGCAGGAGATTGTGCCAGCGCTCGCACCACGGCCGACGGGCTGGGCCGACCGAGGTGCCCGGCCATCCAGACGCTGGTCGCGACGACCTGCTCCAGATCGACGCCGCTCTCGATCCCGAGACCGCGCAGCATCCAGACCAGATCCTCGGTGGCGAGGTTGCCGGTGGCGCTCTTGGCGTAGGGGCAGCCACCCAGGCCACCGGCGCTCGCGTCGTACGTCGTGATGCCCGCGTGCAGGGCGGCGAGCGTGTTCGCGAGGGCCTGGCCGTAGGTGTCGTGGAAGTGCATCGCCAGCTGGTCGGGGGACATCCCGGCGGCGCCGAAGGCCTCGACCAGGGCGCTCACGTGACCCGCCGTGCCGGTGCCGATCGTGTCGCCGATGCTGAGCTGGCTGGCGCCGAGGTCGAAGAGCCGCTTGCCGACGCCGACCACCTGGTCGACCGGCACGTCACCCTCCCAGGGGTCGCCGAAGCACATGGAGACGTAGGCACGGACGTCCAGTCCAGCCTCGCGCGCCCGCCGCACCGTCGGCTCGAACATCGCGAACTGCTCGTCCAGGCTGCGGTTGAGGTTCTTCTGCGCGAACGTCTCGGTGGCCGAGCCGAAGATCGCGATGTGCCGGGCGCCGAGCTCGAGCGCCCGGTCCAGGCCGCGCTCGTTGGGCACCAGCACCGGGCAGTCCCGACCGGCCGCACCGAGCAGCTCCATCAGGTCGGCCGCGTCGGCGAGCTGTGGCACCCACTTCGGGTGTACGAAGCTGGTCGCCTCGACGATCGGCAGCCCGGCGGCGAGCAGCCGCTGGACGAACTCGGCCTTGACGGCTGTGGGGACGAGGGCCTGCTCGTTCTGCAGCCCGTCGCGAGGGCCGACCTCGTAGATCGTGACCTCGCTCGGAAGTCCGGCCTGGGGCACGACGCTGGGGAGCTCACTCATCGGGCTGCACCTCCAGCAGCGTGGTGCCGAGCGCGACCTGCGCGCCCGCGGTGGCGCTCAGGGCGCAGACGGTGCCGTCGAAGGGGGCCTTGAGGGCCAGCTCCATCTTCATCGCCTCGAGGACGACCAGGACCTGGTCGGCCTCGACGCGGTCGCCGTCGGCGACACGGACGTCGAGCACGGTGCCCGGCATCGGCGCGGTGATCGCGCCGTCCCCGACGTCGCCCGCGTGGTCGCCGAAGACGTCCGGGCGCTCGAACGCGAAGCGCTGGCCCCGGAAGGACACCTCGGCCACGTGGGGCTGCACGTTGACGACCGCCTGGTGCCGGCGTCCGTCGATCGAGAGCGTCAGCACGTGGTCCTGCGCCGCGTGCTGGCGCACCACGACCCCGTCGACGGTGCCGCGGGCCCGGTCGACGACGACCGGGAGGTCGAGCTCCACGATGGTCGGCGCCGGGTCGGCGCCGGAGCGCCAGCCGTCGGACTGGAACGGGTGGCCGGAGTCGACCTGGGCGGAGAGCATCGCGCTCACCCACGCGACGAAGATCCGGGGGAGGTCGTCGCCCGGCTGCTCGACCTCGGCGGTGTCGAGCCACGCGGTGTCGATCGTGGCGTCGCGGAACTCCTCGCTCGCGGCCAGCGCGCGCAGGAAGCCGGTGTTCGTGGTCAGCCCGAGGATCGCGGTCTCGTCGAGCGCGGCGACCAGGGCCAGGCGGGCGGACTCGCGGTCCGGCCCGTGCGCGATCACCTTGCCGAGCATCGGGTCGTACGACGTGCTGACGACCTGCCCCGCCTCCAGTGCGTGGTCGACGCGGGCCCGGGCCGGCCAGCGGACGATCGAGGTCGCGCCGGCCTGCGGCAGGAACCCGCCGAAGGAGTCCTCGGCGTAGACCCGGGCCTCGATGGCGTGCCCGGTGACGGTGACGTCGCGCTGGGTGATCGGCAGCG
>JBAWHI010000323.1:0-3425 GCA_049593675.1 Nocardioides sp. | reverse complement strand
ACCACACGAAAAGCGAGGTGGGCGACCTGGTGGGGGACCAGGTCGCGGTCGCCCTCGAACCGACAGGTGACGTTCAGCCCGCTCTGGCCGGCGCGGGCGACCACCTCGTCCACCAGGGAGAGGTCGGGGCCATCACCCTGGTCGTCCGGGGTGCCGCCGATGAGCTCGACGAGTCGCTCGAGGTCCTCGGTGCCCTGCTGCGCGGACTCCGAGATGGCCAAGAACGCCGCCCTGGCGCGCTCGGGGTCGGCATCGACCAGTCGTTGCCCGGCGGCTGCCTGGATCACCATCACGCTGATCGCGTGGCCGACGATGTCGTGCAGCTCGCTGGCGATCCGCGCTCGCTCGTGCCGCAGGGTGATCTCGGCGAAGAGCTCCCGCTCGTCCTCGAGGTCCTGGGCACGCAGAGCAAGCTGACGTGCGGTCTCCCTGCTCAGCCGCAGCAGCGTCCCAGCGGCGTACGGCGGCACGGTGAACATGAGAGCAGCCACCCAGCTGTCCGCGCCGGTGAGGTAGTAGAAGGGCACCAGGTAGGCCAGGGCGCACAGACCCACCAGCCAGGCAGCGCGTCCCGACCACCCGAGGGCGAGCACGGCGAAGCTGAGCGCGAAGAGCGCCAGCCCGGTGTCGGGGAACCAGCCACCGCCGGTGACCAGGACCGCCAGGAACAGACCCAGGGAGACCACCGAGGCGACGCGCGGCTGACTGCGCCACCACATCAACGCCGCGCCACCGCCCATGAGAAGGACGGTGACCAGGTTGCCCCGGAGGGTCGTCGGCCAGCCGTGCAGCGCTGTCGGCACCGCCACCAGCAGGAGGACCACCAGGGCGATGGCCATGCGCTCGAGCAGACGCAGGCGGTTCACTGCTACCCCGGGACCGGGAGCAGAGCCACGGCGTCGGCACGTCCCCGGCTCACCTTCACATCCAGCGAGCCGCCGAGGAACGTGGCGCGCTCCCGGGCTCGCGCGACGGCCGCCTTGATGTCGGCGGACCTGCCGACCGGTCCGGTCACGCGAATCTCGAGCGCGTCGTCCTCGAAGCGCACGCCGACCTCGATGCGTGCGTCCTGCTGGTCCGCCAGGACGTTCACCAGGTGCTCCACGATGCGGAACGCAGAGAGCTCGACCGTCGCGGGCAGCGAACGCGGATCACCGACCACCGTCAGTCGCGAGTCCGCCACGTTGGGTCGGGACAGCAGGGCGTCGAGGTGCGCGACGGTCGGCACCGGAGCCAGCGCGACGTCCCCACCCCGCAGGAGGCCCACGATCTCGCGCATGCCGTCGAGCGTGGCGCGACTCTCGTCCTCGATCGTCGCGAAGAGCGCCTTCGCGTTGACCGGGTCGAGGTCCTGACCCGACCTGGCGGCCGTCGTCAGCCGGTCGAGCCGTTCCCGCAGCAACGCGTCGAGCTGCTGGGAGAGCCGCACGCGATCTCCGGCGAGCTCCAGCGCCACTCCTTCGTTCCGCAGCTGATGGAGCTCGGCGGTACGGGCCTTGAGCTCGGTGCTCATGGCGGTGCGGTGCCGGACCGCGCGGCCGATGGCGAAGACGATCAGGACGATCGGGAAGGCGAGGCCGAACGGTGCGAACCCCGTGGTCGCGTCGACGACGAGCACGGCGGCGGTCAGCAGCGTGCTGAGACCCAGCACGATGCCCGACCTTCTGCGGTCCAGGGCGACCGCCCCGAGGTAGGCCAGAACGAAGGCGAGCGGCAGGCCTGCACCACACCTCGACACCCAGCCGAAGAGCAGGTCATGCAGGACCATCACCGCGAGCGCGAACCCGGTCACGGCGATGATGTTGCGGCGCCACCACAGCACCGGCACCGTCGCGAGTGCGAAGACCGGGATCATCACCCACGAGCGTGAGGTCACCTCGTGGACCATGGTGCCGTCGGCGACGGCCGCCGCCATCCGTCCGTCCTGGATCAGGATGTTCAGGAGCATCACCGCGATGCCGAGCGCGGTGAGGGCCGCGGCGAGCACCCCGTCGACGGGGCGGATCGCCGGGGAGACCGTGCCGTGGCCCTCACTCATCGCTCGACCCCTCAGGCGTAGACGTGCTCGTGGCTCAGGGTAGGCTCGCTGGGCCGCTTCGCGGAACGTGTCTGCACGAGCAGTCCGATGCCGTAGCAGAGCGCGGCGGCCGGCACCGTCAGCGTGTTGGCGTCGAGCCCGCCGGTCGAGGCGTCCTTCATCAGCGTGACGACCTGCAGCGCGAGGATCCCGACCAGGCCGACGAGATGGTTCTGCTTGCTGCCGGCGAAGCGCGCCACGGCGTACGCCAGGGCGAGCGAGAGCGGCAACGCGAAACCGCAGCGCGTGACCCATCCGAAGGTCGGGACGCTGGCGGCGACGACCACGAAGGAGACGGCGATCGACGCCAGGATGGCGCGTCGTCGCCACAGGATCGGCGCTGCCGCGACGACGAAGAACGGGATCAACAGCACCGACTGTGAGTCGAGCTCGTGCGCGAGATCGGCGTCGGCCAGCACGCTGACGTTCGCGTACCCGATGGCGGCGGCCAGTGCGACCATGAGGGTCGCCAACGCGTAGTCGAGGGGCCGCACGCCCTGGAGGAGATTCATCGCTGCTTCCTTTCGATCCGGCGTCTGGGTGACCCCGTTCGCACCACGCTCCCAACCCGGGGCTGTCGTCGGCGTCCGCAGCGAGGACGATCCTCACGCCGCGCGTCATCCCCGAGGAGGACTCCCTGCAGGCTCGTCGACGGCACAATGAGCGGGTGATCCGGGTCCTCATCGCCGACGACCAAGAGCTCGTGCGCACCGGCTTCCGGGTGATCCTGGAGGCGGAAGGCGACATCGAGGTCGTCGCCGAGGCCGAGAACGGCCTCGAGGCGGTCCGTCAGGCAGCACTCGCCAAGCCTGAGGTGGTGCTGATGGACATCCGGATGCCGGAGCTCGATGGCCTCGCCGCGACCGACCAGATCCTTCGCCAGCGCGACCCGCCGACGATCGTCGTGCTCACGACGTTCGACCAGAACGAGTACATCTACCGCGCCTTGCGCGCCGGCGCTGCTGGCTTCCTCCTCAAGGATGCGCCCTCGCACCGGCTCATCGCCGCCGTTCGAGCCGCCGCCACCGGCGACTCACTCATCGAGCCGTCGATCACCCAGCGGCTCGTGGAGCGCTTCGCCGAGCCGGTGGCGCCCCACGGCATCCCGTCGGAGCTCGGTCAGCTCACGGGGCGCGAGCTCGAGGTGCTCCGTCTGGTCGGACGCGGCCTGTCCAACGCGGAGATCGCCGCGGAGATGGTGATCGCCGAGACGACCGTGAAGACGCACGTGGCGCGGATTCTCAGCAAGCTGGGCGTCCGCGATCGTGTCCAAGCCGTCGTGGTCGCCTACGAGACAGGCTTCGTCGGCCGCAGCGGGACCTGACACCAGGCCGAGGTATCGAGTCGC
>JBAWHI010000322.1:0-6041 GCA_049593675.1 Nocardioides sp. | reverse complement strand
GGACATGGACACCGCGATGGCGGCGCTGCTGATCCTGCAGACGGCCACCGACCACGAGCTCGCGTCCTGCTTCATCGGCATCCCGCCGGACAAGGAGCCCGGCGTCCGGTCGGCGTTCGCCATCCCCGACGACTTCGACCCGGTCGGCGTGGTCACGATCGGCCACCACGTCCCGGAGACCGGAGCAGCCGGGTCGCCGACGCGCCGGGCCCGCAAGGACACCTCTGAGCTGGTGCATCGCGGGCGGTGGGGTCACCACGCCAGTTCATCGGCGTGAGCGGCGCTGGTCAACGACCGCGGCCGCGCCGCGGTCTCGGATTCGAGACGATGACCCCGGCGAAGCGCCCGGTGGCGTGGCCTAGCCTCTCCCCGTGACCGCGCAGCCCCCGACCGACCGTGCCGTGGCGAAGCTGCAGGCCCTGGTCCGCATCCCCACCGTGTCCGACCGTGACTGGTCGCTGGTCGACACCGACGCCTTCGACTCCTTCCTCACCGAGCTCGAGCGGCAGTTCCCACTGCTGCACGAGCGTCTCGACCTGACCCGCATCGACACCCACGGGCTGCTGTTCCACTGGGCCGGGGAGAGCGCGGAGCGCCCCGTGGTGCTGATGGCGCACCTGGACGTGGTCCCGGTCGACGACGGCGCGCCGTGGCAGCACCCGCCGTTCGGCGCCGAGATCCACGACGGGGCGATCTGGGGTCGCGGCACCCTCGACGACAAGGGCGAGCTGGTCGGCATCTGCGAGGCTGTCGAGCTCCTGCTGGAGCAGGGCTTCACGCCCGGCCAGGACATCTGGCTCTCGTTCGGCTGCAACGAGGAGGTCTCCGGCACCGCTGCCGTCCTCGCCGTCGAGGAGCTCCGGCGCCGCGGCGTACGCCCGTGGTTCGTCGTCGACGAGGGCGGTGCCATCGCATCCGAGGCGTTCCCCGGAGTGGCCGCACCGGTCGGCGTGATCGGCGTGACCGAGAAGGGCGTCACCTCCCTCGAGCTGCGCGTCGACGGGCGCGGCGGTCACGCCTCGACCCCGGCGAAGAACGGCCCGACCGCCCGGATCGCCCGGGCGATCACCCGGCTGGACCGGCACCAGATGGCGGCCAGCGTGCCCGACCCGACCGTCGAGCTGTTCCGCCGGCTGGCACCGCACGCGCCGGCGCCGCTGCGTCCGCTGATGGCCAACGCCGCGAGGCTGCGCCCGCTCCTGACCCGCGCCCTGATCGCCGTCGGACCCGAGCCGGCCGCGATGACGCGCACGACGTTCGCCGTCACCACCCTGTCCGGGTCGCCGGCGCTCAACGTGATCGCCAGCACCGCCAGGGCCGGCGTCAACATCCGGATCATGGTCGGCGACACCGTCGCGAGCGTCCTGGAGCACGTCCGCACGACCATCGACGACGACCAGGTGCAGATCAGCATCGTCGAGGAGAACGAGCCGAGCCCGATCTCCCCGATGGACGAGGCGTTCGCCCTGCTCGCGGACACGATCACCGAGGTGTTTCCCGACGCGGTGCCCGCGCCGTACGTCATGATGGCCGCCACCGACTCGCGGTTCTTCACCACGATCTGCCCCCGCGTCTACCGGTTCGCCCCGTTCCGGATGACCAAGGCGCAGCGCGAGTCGATCCACTCCTACGACGAGCACCTCGGCATCGACGACCTCGTCGACGGCGTGCGCTGGTACCAGCGACTGATCGAGAGGATCCCGCGATGACGACAACCCGGTCCGCCACCTCGGACCCGAGGGTGCGCGGCCTCGCCGCGATCGTCGGCTTCCTGGTCTGCGTCGAGATCGCCAGCGGTGTGCTGCAGGGCTACTACACACCGATCTTCAGCGACATCGCCGACCACCTCGGGATCAGCGACGCCGACGTCAACTGGTTCGAGGCCGCCCAGCTGATCGTGTCGGCGCTCATCATCCCGCCGCTTGCGCGGCTCGGGGACCTGATCGGCCACAAGAAGGTGCTGCTGCTGTCGACGGCGGTGACCGCCCTGGGCTCCTGGGTGATGGCGTTCGCACCGTCCTTCACGACGTTCCTGATCGGCTCGGCGCTCCAGGGTGCGTACGTCGTGTGGCTGCCGCTCGAGGTCGCGATCATCTACCGCCGCACCGCCGGCAGCGGCCGCCAGAACCAGCTCACCCGCCGCGCCGCCGGCATCCTGGTCGGCGCGCTCGAGCTCGCCGTGATCATCGGTGCCCTGACCAGTGGGGCCCTCGTCGAGGCGACCTCGATGACGGTGCTGCTGATGCTGCCGGCGATCGTCGTCACGGTCGTGCTCGTGGTGATCTGGTTCGGCATCGAGGACATGGACGGGACCGCCAGCGGCGGCCTGGACTGGGCCGGGTTCGCGATGCTCACCACGTCGTTGGGACTGGTCATGGCCGGTCTGATCGTGGTCCGGCTCGACGGCGTCGGCAGCCCGGTGGCCTGGCTCCTCGTCCTCGCCGGGGTCGCCGCGCTGCTGCCGTTCACGCGCTACGAGCTGCGCCAGGACGAGCCGATCATCGACGTACGCCTGCTCCGCTCGGCCGGCCAGTGGCCGGTGCAGCTGACGGCGTTCCTGTTCGGCATGTCGGTGCTGGGTGCCCAGATCCCCCTCTCCACCTTCGCCCGCACCGACCCCGACCTCGTCGGCTACGGGCTCGGCGCCAGCGCAAGCTTCGTGTCGACGCTGATCGGCGTCTACGTGATCTTCATGGCCGTCGGGGCGTTCAGCCTGCCCCTGAGCAGCCGCGCGTTCGGCCCGCGGGGGGCGCTGGTGGTCTCCGCGCTGCTGGTCTCCCTCGGCTACGCCCTCTGGCTGCCCTTCCACGACTCGACCACCCAGGCGCTGACCAACATGGCCGTGATCGGGCTCGGCTCCGGCGCCCTGGTCGCCGCCCTCCCGGCGGCCGCCGCTGCCGCCGCCCCTGCGGAGCGGACCGGGTTCGCCACCGGGATGACGAACGCGACCAAGACGGTCGGCGGCGCGATCGCCTCGGCGGTCTTCGCCATCGCGCTCGCCACCACCGGATCCCTGGAGGGCCCCGAGGAGGGGCACGCACCGCTGTCGGGATACCTCACGGTGTGGTCGGTCTGCGCCGTCGCCGCGCTGCTGGCTGCGCTCGCCCTGCTGGCGCTGCCCAAGCACGTCGCCGAGGAGACGGAGCCGATTACCCTGGGGTGATGCCCGAGGAACTCGACCCGGACCGGCGCTCCAGCCGGGCCGCGGCCCGGGCCCGGATCGAGCAGCAGCAGACCTGGGTCGACCTCCAGGTCCGCCAGGCGATGGAGCGCGGCGAGTTCGAGAACCTGCCCGGCTACGGCAAGCCGATCGAGGGGCTCGGAGCCGAGCACGACCCCGACTGGTGGCTCAAGCAGCTCGTCGAGCGCGAGCGGATCGCCGTACTGCCACCCAGCGTCGCGCTGCGCAAGGAGGATGCCGAGCTGGACCGGACCCTCGACGCGTTGCACGCCGAGAGCCTGGTGCGCGCACACGTCGAGGACTTCAACGAGCGCGTCATCGCGGCCCGGTACTCCCTCTCGGGCGGACCGCCCCTGGTCACCATGCCCCGCGACGTCGAGGAGACGATCGCTGCCTGGCGGGAGCGGTACGCCGCCCGTCGCGCAGCCGCCCGAGCCGCACCCGCCGCACCGCCTCGACGCCGGCACTGGTGGAATCGTCGCAGCAAACGGCCCGAGGGAGAGCAATGAAGAACGTAGGTGTGATCGGCGGCGGCCTGATGGGATCCGGCATCGCCGAGGTCAGCGCGCGCGCAGGTCAGGACGTCGTCGTCGTCGAGTCGAGTGACGAGGCCGCGAAGGCGGCGCTCGGACGGCTCGAGAAGTCGCTGCAGCGCGCGGAGGCGAAGGGCAAGATCGACTCCGCGTCCGACGTGCTCGGCAGGATCAGGGTCGAGACCGCGCTCGACGCGGTCGCCGACCGCGAGGTAGTCGTCGAGGCGATCGTCGAGGACGAGACCGCGAAGGTGGCGCTGTTCAAGTCGCTCGACTCGATCATCTCCGCGCCCGACGCGATCCTGGCGTCCAACACCTCCTCGATCCCGATCATGAAGCTCGGCGTGGTCACCTCCCGACCGCAGCAGGTGATCGGCATCCACTTCTTCAACCCGGTGCCGGTGCTGAAGCTCGTCGAGCTGGTGCCGTCGCTGCTCACCTCGTCCGACACCACCGAGCGCTCCCGCGCGTGGGTGCAGGACGGCCTGGGCAAGCAGGCGATCGACTGCCAGGACCGCGCGGGCTTCGTCGTCAACGCGCTGCTGATCCCGTTCATCCTGTCCGCGATCCGGATGTACGAGTCCGGCTTCGCCTCCGCCGAGGACATCGACCGCGGCCTGGTGCTCGGTGCCGCCCACCCCCAGGGTCCGCTGGCGCTCGCCGACCTGATCGGCCTGGACACCACCAAGGCCGTCGCCGAGTCGCTCTACGAGGTGTTCAAGGAGCCGCTGTACGCCGCCCCGCCGCTGCTGCAGCGGATGGTCGACGCCGGCCTGCTCGGTCGCAAGTCCGGCCGCGGGTTCTACACCTACTCCTGAGCGCGGGCCGGTCGAAGCTTTGGCGGCCGGCCGACGAATCGCACGCCTGGACGGCGAAGCTTTGTCGTCCAGGCGTGAGCTCTGTCGGCCGGCCGACAAACCTTCCCCGCCGCCCACCAGCCACCATCTCGGCTGTCAGATCCGTCATACCGACGGGTAGCGATCCGCTGCTACCTTCCGGCCCATGAGGTCACCCCACGCAGCCGCTCGCGCCCCTCGCACCACCGCCGGGAGCCGGCGATGAGCGGGCCCAGCAGCGCGAAGGACTTCTTCCGGCCCCTGGCGGTCGGGGCGCCGACGCCGCTCACCGAGATCCCGGCGCGGCCCAGCCGGGCGATCCACTTCTTCGACCCGAGCAACCCGAAGATGGCGGCGAAGGTCCCCGCCATGGTCGGCACCGTCGACGTCCTGCTCGGCAACCTCGAGGACGCCATCAAGGCCGACAACAAGCTCGCCGCGCGCGAGGGCCTGGTGACGATCGCCCAGCAGACCGAGGGTCTCGGCGGTCCGGACGGCACCACCCAGCTCTGGACCCGGATCAACTCGCTCGACAGCCCGTGGGCCCTCGACGACCTGCTCACCCTGATCCCGGCGATCGGCGACCGCCTCGACGTCGTGATGGTGCCGAAGGTCCAGGGAGCCGAGGACATCCACTACGTCGACCGGCTGCTCGCCCAGCTCGAGGCGAAGGCCGGCCTCGACCGCCCGATCCTCGTGCACGCCATCCTCGAGACCGCCCGCGGCGTCGCCAACGTGGAGGACATCTGCGGCGCGAGCCCGCGCATGCAGGGCATCTCCCTCGGCCCCGCCGACCTCGCCGCCGACCGGCGGATGAAGACGACCCGGGTGGGTGGCGGACACCCCGGCTACCTGGTCCGCGAGGACCCGCCCCGTGACGGCGGTGCCGCCAACCTCGAGGCGCAGCGCGCGACGTACCAGCAGGACCTGTGGCACTACACGATCGCCCGGATGGTCGACGCCTGCGCGATGCACGGGATCTACCCCTACTACGGCCCGTTCGGCGACATCGCCGACGTGGTCGCGTGCGAGGACCAGTTCCGCAACGCCTTCCTGCTCGGCTGCGTCGGCACCTGGAGCCTGCACCCCAAGCAGATCGCCATCGCCCACAAGGTCTTCAGCCCCAGCGTCGAGGACATCAAGCACGCGCGCCGCGTGGTCGCGGCCATGGGTGACGGGACCGGCGCCGTGATGCTCGACGGGAAGATGGAGGACGACGCCTCGGTCAAGCAGTGCCACGTGATCATGGGACTGGCCCGCGAGCTGGCCGCCCGGGACCCCGAGCTGGCGGCGGCCTACGGCTTCGACGCCACGGAGGCCTGACATGACCTCCTCCGACGCATCCCTGCAGCCCCGCCGTTCCGTCCTCTACATGCCCGGTGCCAACGAGCGGGCGCTGGAGAAGGCCAAGGGCCTGGCCGCCGACGCCATCATCTTCGACCTCGAGGACGCGGTGGCCACCGACGCCAAGGCCGAGGCCCGCGACCGCGT
>JBAWHI010000321.1:0-4326 GCA_049593675.1 Nocardioides sp. | reverse complement strand
GCGCCGCACGCCGAGCCGACCGTCCGCGCCGCTCTGCGCTCACCCCGGCTGCTGCGGGTCGAGATCCTCGCGGGTCTCGTGGTGGCGCTGGCGCTGATCCCCGAGGCGATCTCGTTCTCGATCATCGCCGGGGTCGACCCACGGGTCGGGCTGTTCGCCTCGTTCACCATGGCCGTCGCCATCTCGTTCCTCGGCGGCCGCCCGGCGATGATCTCGGCGGCCACCGGCGCCATCGCCCTGGTGATCGCGCCGGTGATGCGCGACTACGGCTACGACTACCTCATCGCGACGGTGCTGCTCGGCGGTCTGATCCAGGTGGTGCTCGCGGTCCTCGGCGTCGCCCGGCTGATGCGGTTCATCCCTCGCTCGGTCATGGTGGGCTTCGTCAACGCCCTGGCGATCTTGATCTTCGAGGCGCAGATCGACCACCTGATCGACGTGCCGTGGGCGGTCTACCCGCTCATCGCGGTCGGGATCGCCGTGATCGTGGGGCTGCCGCGGGTGACCACCGTGGTCCCGGCGCCGCTGGTGGCCATCGTGGCGCTCACCGCGTTCACCGTCATCGGGGCCGTGAACGTCCCCGAGGTCGGCGACGAGGGAGAGCTGCCGGACAGCCTGCCGTCCTGGTTCGTCCCCGACGTGCCCTTCGACCTCGAGACGCTGAAGATCATCGCGCCCTACGCGCTCGCGATGGCGATGGTCGGACTCCTCGAGTCGCTCCTGACCGCGAAGCTGGTCGACGACATCACCGACACCCACTCCGAGAAGACCCGCGAGGCCTGGGGGCAGGGCGCTGCGAACGTCATCACCGGCTTCTTCGGCGGCATGGGCGGCTGCGCGATGATCGGCCAGACGATGATCAACGTGAAGGTCTCGGGTGCGCGCACGCGGATCTCGACGTTCCTCGCCGGCGTCTTCCTGCTGATCCTGGTGGTGGGCTTCGGTGACGTCGTCGCCATCATCCCGATGGCGGCGCTGGTGGCCGTGATGATCATGGTCTCGGTCGGCACCTTCGACTGGCACTCGATCCAGCCGGCCACGCTGCGGCGGATGCCGCGCTCGGAGACCACGGTGATGGTGTCCACCGTCGTGGTGACCGTCGCGACCCACAACCTGGCGATCGGCGTCGGCGTCGGCGTGCTGGTGGCGATGACCCTCTTCGCCCGCCGCGTCGCCCACCTGACCACGACCGACCGGGAGCTCGTGGAGGACGAGGACGGACAGGTCAGGGCCGTCTACCGGGTCACCGGCGAGCTCTTCTTCGCCTCGAGCAACGACCTCTACACGCAGTTCGAGTATGCGGACGACCCCGACAAGGTCGTCATCGACCTCGCCGACTCCCACATCTGGGACGCCTCGACGGTCGCCTCGCTCGACGCGATCACCACGAAGTACGAGCGCAAGGGCAAGGCGGTCACGATCGTCGGCCTCAACCAGGCCAGTGCCGAGCGGCACGAGCGGCTCACCGGGCGGCTCACCTCCGAGTGAGGCCGACCTGCCGCCGCGGCTCAGCCGTAGCGGTGGCTCTTGGCGGCGTGCCCCTGCTCGCGGGTGCAGGTCCGCCCGTTCATCGAGCGGTGCCCGCAGAGCGCGTCGGCCGGCTCCGCCGCGCTGGCCGGCTTCGTCGACGTGGCCGGTTTCGTCGACGTGGCCGGCTTGGGCGGCTTGGCCGGCGGCGCGACCGCGGGCTTGGTGGCGGGCTTGGTGGCGGGCTTGGTGGCCGCCGCGGCCTTCCCGGCGCGGGCCTGCGCCTCGGCGTACCGCTCTTCACGCATCGCCCGCAGGGCGTCCATCTTGCTCATCGCACGTTCACATCCCCGAGCCTAGGTGCTGGCGCCGACATCGCTGCCCTCGGCGCGCTCCACCCGGTCGATCAGCCGGTCGATCAGCCGGTCGATCAGCCGGTCGATCAGGCGGTCGGGCGCGACAGGTAGCGACCGATCGGCTCGGACGAGACGACCCCGTCGGCCAGCACCCGGTGGCCGCGCACGAAGGTGTCGGTCACCTTCGCGGTGAGCTCGGCGCCCTCGAAGGGGGTGTACTCCTGGCTCGACTCCGACTCCTCGGCACGCACCGTCCAGGTCACCGCCGTGTCGACCAGGGCCAGGTCGGCGTCCTTGCCGACCTCCAGCGACCCCTTGGTGGCCCCGAGTCCGTAGCGCGTGGCCGGGTTGGTCGAGGTGAGGGCGGCGATCCGGCCGAACGGCAGCCCGCGCTTCGAGCCCTCGGACACCATGCCCGCCAGGAGGTACTCAGCCCCTCCGAAGCCGGACTTGGCGAGGAACACGTCGTCCTTCGGGTCGCCGAACTTCGTCTCCTCCTTGCAGCAGGCGTGGTCGGAGACGACCCAGTCGATCTTGCCGTCGAGCAGGTAGCGCCACAGCGCCTCGACGTCCTCGCGCGGGCGCAGCGGCGGGTTCACCTTGCCGCCGACGCCGTGCGCGGTGTCGCAGTCCGCGAGCAGGTGGCCCACGGTGACCTCGCGGCGGAAGTCGATGTGCGGGAACGCGTCGGCCATCAGCAGCGCCGCCTCCACCGCCTTGCGCGAGGTCAGGTGCAGCAGGTTGATCGTCGGCAGCTCGGTCTCATGGGCGAGGTAGGAGGCGATCGTGACCGCCAGGCCCTCGGAGTGCGGCGGGCGGGAGGCGTTGTAGGCCGGCAGCCCGCTCAGCGAGCCGTCCTCCTCGACCAGCTGGGTGTAGGCCGTCATGATCTCGGCGGTCTCGCAGTGCAGCGACAGCGAGATCTGGTCCGCGATCTCGGGGAACTTCTCCCGCGCGTCCTGGATGCCGCGCATCACGAACTCGAAGTGCGCGTAGTCGTAGCGCTCGCCCTCGGGGGTCATCAGGAACGAGCTCTGGTCGGCGCTGCGCCCGTGCAGGCCGTGGCCGCCGTAGAACATGAAGATCTTGAACGAGGTGACGCCGTGGTCGCCCACCAGGGACGGGATCTCGGCGATGTGTCCCTTGCTCATCGGTGCGAGGTGGAAGGCGTAGTCGATCATCGCCTGCCCCTCGGTCAGGGACAGGACCTCGGGGAAGAACTCCGAGTACGGGCCGCCCTTGTTGAGGTAGTACTGCCCGGTGCGCATGTAGGTGATGGCGGTGGTCACGCCGCCCTGCGCCGACGCGCGGCTCTCGCTCGCGGCGTCCTCCGGCAGCGGGTTGTAGATGCCCCAGTGCTGGTGGGCGTCGACGACGCCCGGGAACGCCACCTTGCCGCCACCGTCGACGACCTCGTCGGCCAGGTCGCCTGCCGCGACGAGGCCGGCCTCGAGCCGGGCGATCTTCCCGTCCTTCACCCCGACGTCCAGCGACTGGGGGTGGTCGTGGCCCGGCACGACGACCGAGACGTTGGTGATGATCAGGTCGAGCTCGCTCATGCGTTCTCCTCCGGGGCGGTGAAGCGGGACAGGGGGGACAGCAGGTCGGCGACACCGGCCGCGTGCTGGAGATCGAGGGCGGCGCGTCGTACGGCGTCGGCGGCGTCGGCGTCGAGGCGACCGGCGACATTGTCGCGGAACTTGGTGGCCAGCTCGTCGTCGCTCAGCGGTCGAGCGGGTCCACCGCGGTTGGTGAGCACCTCCTCGACGAGCACGTCGCCGGCCGTCGTGGTCAGCGTGACGACCGCCGGGAACTGGAACGGGTAGATCTCGTCGCACCGGTCGTCGGGCACGACGTCGACCGTCGCCATGACGGCCCTTCGTGCCGGGTCCTGGGCGTGCGCGTCCGTGAAGTCGTCGAGCCCGAGGCCGAGCCCGCCGCCGCCGAAGAGGCCGGCGGTGACCGCGTACGGCCCGCTGAACTGGGCCTGGTAGCCGGTCTCGGGCGCGCGCTTGACCTCGATCGGCTGGCCGATGGTGCGGATCACGGCGGTCGGGGCGCCGATCGTGATCGAGGCGACCTGGTCGGGGGTGACGCCGCGCTCCCGGAAGGCGCGTCCGGCGTCGATCGAGGTGTGCGTGAAGTGGTTGGCCGGGTAGGGCTTGAAGAAGATGCCCGGGACCGACCAGTCGGTGCCGAGCCCGTCGGTGATCGCTGCGGGGAAGTACTGGCCGTGCAGCCAGGCCTCGAAGAAGCCGAACCGGCCCTCGAGCACGGTCGGCGGCCCGGTGAACCCGCGACGCACCAGCTGTGCGGCGGTGACGCCTGCCTGGGCGGCGAGGCCGCAGTGCAGCCGCTTGACGGTGCCACCGGTGCGGTTGGCCTCGATGACGCCCGACGCCATCGACGCGGTCAGGCCGAGCGCGTCGACGATCCCCTTCTCGTCCGCCCCGTACAGCAGGGAGGCCGCGACCGCGGAGCCCATCGCGCCGGTGATCGAGGT
>JBAWHI010000320.1:0-2429 GCA_049593675.1 Nocardioides sp. | reverse complement strand
GCGCGGTCGGAGCTCGCGAGCACCAGCCCGTGGGTGGGGTGCTTCTCGAGCCGCAGCCGCCCGTAGCGCGCCATCGTCTCGGCCACGTCGACGAGCAGCGCGTGCGGGACGGCGTACCGGCTGAAGGTGAGCAGCGTGTCGACCACCTGCTCGGCATCGTGCCCGGCGGCCCGGGCGTTCCACAGCGCCAGCGGCGTCAGGCGATAGGTGTGGATGTGCTCGGGGGAGCGCTCCAGCTCGGCGAACGGGGCGATCGCCTTGCGGCAGTCGACGGCGCGCTCGTGGTCGACCTCGAGGAGCAGGGTCTTGTCCGACTGGACGATCAGCGGGCCGTCGTTCACTTCGTCGATCCTAGGTGGGTGCTGTGGGTGAGGGTTTCATCGGCCGGCCGACGAAGCTCACGCCTGGCCGGCGAGGTTTCCTCGTCCAGGTTCCGGTTTCGTCGGCCGGCCGACAAAACCCCCCACCGGCCCCGGGGCACTAGTTGTCGGCAGCTCGGGGGCCTGGGCCTGAGATGTGGGGGCCGGGGGTGACGGTGGGCCGGCGACCGCGCGAGCAACGAGTTGGCCGACTCTTCGCCAGCTGTTGTCGAAGTGGTCTGGTCGCCGCCTGAACACCGGCCGAACGGCGCATGGAGACTGGTCGTGGAGTCGCCGCATCGACCAAGCGGCCCGCTCGTCGCCCATAGCCTCGATCCGACCGACCCCGTCCGACGTCTCGGACGGGGTCTTCGCATGGATAGGACAGCGGGCTCTGCCGCCCTGACGAGAGGCTCCTCCGGAAATGACCCACGCTCTGTCCACCCGCTTGGCACGACGGATGCGCACGCGTCCGGCGATGCTGGCGGGTGGCCTCATCCTCGGCATCACGGCCACATCAGGCGTTGTGGCCTTCGCAGCTGGTGGTCTGACGCCACCAGCCGTGAACCCGGCGACGATCCACGCGCCATCGGTCGTGCCGGATCGCATCATCCTGACCCCGACCGCCACCCCGGCGACCTCCCAGCACGTCACCTGGCGCACCTCCGATCAGGCGAGCGCCCCGAAGGTCCAGCTGGCCGTCGCGACCCCGGGTGCGGTTTCGGCTCAGTCGACGGTGGCCGCCACGACCACGACGTTCACGTCCGACCTCGGCTACGCCGTCTCCAGCCACTCGGCGAAGCTGACCGCCCTGTCGCCCGCGACGACCTACGTCTACCGCGTCGGCGACGGCGACACCTGGAGCGAGTGGATCGAGTTCGAGACGGCCGCCGCCGAGCCCGAGCCGTTCTCCTTCATCATGCAGGGCGACGCGCAGAACGATGTCAAGGCCTACGTCTCCCGGACCTTCCGGGCCGCGACCGAAGCGCGTCCCTTCGCCAAGGTCGTGCTCGAGGCAGGCGACCTGATCGACACCGACGACTCCGAGGCGGAGTGGGGGGAGTGGTTCGGCGCAGCCGGCTTCGCCAACGGCTCGATGAATGTCATCGCCGCCGCCGGCAACCACGAGTACTACCCGGGACCCGAGCTGGCCGAGCACTGGGGGGCCCAGTTCGAGTACCCGAGGAACGGTCCGTCGTCCTCGGAGCGGGTCAGCTCGCTGTACGCCGAGAACGTCTACTACACCGACTACCAGGGTGTGCGGTTCATCGCGCTGAACAGCAACTTCCCCGGCGACACCGATGCCCTGGCCGCGCAGACCGCGTGGCTCGAGGGCGTGCTGCAGGACAACCCGAACCAGTGGACGGTCGTGACCTTCCACCACCCGGTGTTCTCGGTGACCTCGGGACGCAACAACGCGGTGATCCGCAACAGCTGGCTGCCGCTCTTCGAGCAGTACGACGTGGACCTGGTGATGCAGGGCCACGACCATGCCTACGGTCGCGGCAACCTGGCCAGCAACGAGACCGATCTGCCGCCGGGCGTCAGCGCCGAGACCAGCAACCGGGGGCCGGTCTACCTGGTCTCCGTGGCCGGCCCGAAGTACTACGTCGCGGATCCGCCGGAGTCGAACAACTGGGTCAACAACGGCGCCAACCTGCGCGTCGTCGTCGAGAACACCCAGCTCTACCAGCTCGTCGACGTCACCGACGACGAGATGCACGTCGAGAGCTGGAACGTCTCCGGCGAGATGATCGACGGATTCTCCATCGCCAAGGACGCCGCCGGCGACAAGCTGGTGACCACCGAGACCCAGCCGCGCCCGTCCGGCCCCGGCTCCGACCGCGGTGACATCGGCCGCCCCGAGCTTCCCGAGGTCGCCGTACCGGGCGGAGAGCCGACCGAGGAGCCGACCGAGGAGCCGACCGTCGACCCCGAGCTGGTCGTCCCGGCGGTGACCGCCGACCGGGGAGCGAGCCAGCGCTACGGGAACGCCAACAGGGTCACCGTCACCGCGACCGTCACCGCTGACGGGGACACACCGTCGGGGACGCTCCAGTTCCTCGACGG
>JBAWHI010000319.1:0-2163 GCA_049593675.1 Nocardioides sp. | reverse complement strand
TGGCTGTGGATCGTCCTTGCTGTGGTGGGCGTGCTGCTCGCCCTGCAGTACCTCGCCCCGAGCGGTGGGTACGACGAGATCGAGTCGTCCACGATGCAGGACCACATCACCAGCGGCGAGGTGAAGGAGATCACCTTCATCGACGCCGGTGAGCAGCAGATCAAGGCCGAGCTCGACAACGGCGACAAGGTCACGTCGTTCTGGCTCAACGGGACCCAGGAGGCCATCGAGGCCGAGGTCCAGAAGCAGATCGACAGCGGCGACATCGAGCAGTACACCGTCGAGGTCCCGAAGCCGAGCCTGCTCGGCTCGATCCTGGCGACGCTCCTGCCGTTCGCGCTCATCATCTTGCTCTTCCTGTTCCTGATGAACCAGGTCCAGGGCGGCGGCGGTCGCGGCGTCATGCAGTTCGCCAAGTCCAAGGCCAAGCTGATCACCAAGGACATGCCGAAGACGACCTTCGACGACGTGGCCGGCGCGGAGGAGGCCGTCGAGGAGCTGCACGAGATCAAGGAGTTCCTCCAGGAGCCCGCGAAGTTCCAGGCCGTCGGCGCCAAGATCCCCAAGGGCGTGCTGCTCTACGGCCAGCCCGGCACCGGCAAGACCCTGCTGGCGCGCGCCGTCGCGGGTGAGGCGGGCGTCCCGTTCTACTCGATCTCCGGCTCGGACTTCGTCGAGATGTTCGTCGGCGTCGGCGCCTCGCGCGTCCGGGACCTGTTCGAGCAGGCCAAGGAGAACGCCCCGGCGATCGTCTTCATCGACGAGATCGACGCCGTGGGTCGTCACCGCGGCGCCGGCATGGGCGGTGGCCACGACGAGCGTGAGCAGACCCTCAACCAGCTGCTGGTCGAGATGGACGGCTTCGACGTCCGCGGCGGCGTCATCCTGATCGCGGCCACCAACCGACCCGACGTCCTCGACCCGGCGCTGCTGCGCCCGGGCCGCTTCGACCGCCAGATCCAGGTCGACGCCCCCGACCTGAGTGGTCGCGAGAAGATCCTCCAGGTCCACTCCCGGGGCAAGCCGCTGGCGCAGGACGTCGACCTGAAGACGGTCGCCCGACGCACGCCCGGTTTCAGCGGCGCCGACCTCGCCAACGTGCTCAACGAGGCGGCGCTGCTCACCGCCCGCGGCAACCAGAAGCTGATCACCAACGGCGCCCTCGACGAGGCGATCGACCGGGTGATCGCCGGACCGCAGCGGCGTACCCGCCTGATGAGCGAGAAGGAGAAGCTGATCACGGCCTACCACGAGGGCGGCCACGCCCTCGTCGCCGCGGCCCTCCCGGGGACCGATCCGGTCCACAAGATCACCATCCTTCCGCGCGGTCGGGCGCTGGGCTACACGATGGTGCTGCCCGACGAGGACAAGTACTCCCAGACCCGCTCCCAGATGCTCGACACCCTCGCCTACATGCTGGGCGGCCGGGCGGCCGAGGAGATGGTCTTCCACGACCCGACCACGGGCGCCGGCAACGACATCGAGAAGGCCACGAGCCTGGCCCGGGCGATGGTCACCCAGTACGGCATGACCGAGCGGCTCGGAGCGATCAAGCTCGGCGAGTCCAACTCCGAGCCGTTCCTGGGGCGCGACATCGGTCACGCACGCAACTACTCCGAGGAGATCGCCGCCGTGGTCGACGAGGAGACCAAGAAGCTCCTGGCGACCGCGCACCAGGAGGCGTTCGAGATCCTCGAGGAGAACCGCGACGTCCTCGACGCGCTGGTGCTCGAGCTCTTCGACAAGGAGACCCTCGACAAGGCCCAGGTCGCCCGCGTCTTCGAGCCGCTGCGCCGTCGCCCGATCCGTCCCGCCTGGACCGGGTCGGACCAGCGCAACCCCTCCGCCCTCCCGCCGGTCGAGATCCCGCAGTGGATCCGGGACCGGACGGCGGCCAACGGTCAGAACGGTGCCAGCGTCGAGGACCACGGCTCCGTGCTGACCCCGCCGGGACCCGGCGGCGACGTGCACGGCGACCCCACGGTGGACGGTCCGACCAGCGCCGGCCCCGACCTCCCGCCGCACTGAGGACACGGGTCCACCGATGACCGAACCGATCCACCTCGAGGAGCGGCGCGCCGACGAGATCGCGCCGTTCGACCAGCCCCGCGCCGAGGCCGCGGTGCGCGAGCTGCTCGCCGCGATCGGGGAGGACCCCGACCG
>JBAWHI010000318.1:0-3794 GCA_049593675.1 Nocardioides sp. | reverse complement strand
CCGCCACCACGCCGCGCCGGCCCGGCACGCGCTGAGCTGGCGGCGTTGCAGGCCCGGGTCACGGCGTTGCAGACCAAGCTCGCCGCCGAGCGCGACATCCTGCGCAGCCAGAGCGGCTCGCACGGCTCTACCGAGAACTGGATCTCGACGTCCGCTATCTACCTGCGGATCAAGGGGGTGTAGCCACGCTGTCTTTGCGTGTGGCTAGCGAGTGTGTCCGAGGGGGGACTTGAACCCCCACGCCCGTTAAAGGGCACTAGCACCTCAAGCTAGCGCGTCTGCCATTCCGCCACTCGGACTGCTGCTCGGCCTCGCGACCAGCAGGCTGAAGGATAGCCGATGGGCTCCAGCGGGTTCACCACGGGACCTGCCCCGTCCCGACCGGCCGCATCCGTGCGGCGCTGCGGTCGCGGGCATGCGGGCGCGTCGGTGAAGTGCAGGTGGCAGTCCAGGGCGTGCTCGATCAGCTCTTTCGTCGTGCGGGCGGGCTCGATGCGCTGCTCGAGGTCGGCGACGTGTCGGCGCAGGACGTCGGGGTGGTCCACGGGTTGTCGGTGGTCAGCAGTTCGCGGAGCCGGGTGAGGTCGGCCGTCGTGTGGTGGTGGTCGGCGGCGCGGCGGGGGTGGAGCAGGTCGACGCTCTCCCAGCGGCGTAGCACGTGGGTGGTCGGACCGAAGCGGTCGGCCGGCTCGCCGATGGTCGGCTTCATGTGCGCCTCGAGAAGCACCGAGCTGACCATGACCGAGCCCTTCTTGGCTGTCGCCCGGGTCGCGAACGCGCGCGTACTGCTGGAGTTCGGCGGGCACGCCGTGCTGACCACTGGGACCTCGATGGAGAGCGGCGCCGTCAATCATGATCAACACTGATGAGAGTGACATGGTGGCTCCGGGAGCGCTCCTCCAGCGCCGTGGTGTCACCCTCGAAGGCCGAAGGCGCCGGCCGGTACGGGCGGGAGGCTCGCCTCGACGGTGGGAGCCCGCTCACCTCGTCGCCGTCGGGTAGTCGCGCCGGTCCCCACGGCAGCGCGGCCGGTGGTAGGAAGATCGGCGTGACGGACGACGGCGTGGGGGGCAACGGCATCGCGGCCGAGGACGAGGTCGTCCGGCTGTGTTCGGAGCTGATCCAGATCGACACGACCAACACCGCCGACCCCGAGACGTGGGTCGGTGAGGCCGAGGCGGCGGAGTGGGTGGCCGCCCAGCTCACCGAGGTGGGGTACGAGGTCGAGCGGGTCGAGTCGGGGGCGCCGAAGCGGGAGAACGTCTTCATCCGCATCCCGGGGGCCGATCCGAGCCGCGACGCGCTGCTCGTGCACGGCCACCTGGACGTCGTCCCGGCTGATCCGAGCGAGTGGTCGGTGCACCCGTTCTCCGGGGCCGTGCAGGACGGCTACGTGTGGGGTCGGGGCGCGGTCGACATGAAGGACATGGTGGCGATGATGATCGCCATCGCCCGGCGGTACCGGCGCGACGGCGTCGTCCCGCCCCGCGACATCGTGTTCGCCTTCCTCGCCGACGAGGAGGCCGGCGGGGCGTACGGGGCGCACTGGCTGGTGGAGCACCGGCCCGACCTGTTCGCCGGGTGCACCGAGGCGGTGGGGGAGGTCGGTGGGTTCTCGCTGACCCTGGCCGAGGACAAGCGCGTCTACCTCATCGAGTCGGCCGAGAAGGGCATCGCGTGGATGCGGCTGCGGGCACGCGGGCGCCCGGGGCACGGTTCGTTCCTGCACGACGACAACGCGGTCACCAAGGTCGCCGAGGCGGTCGCCCGGCTGGGCAACCACACCTTCCCGCTCACCCTGCACGACACGGTGCGGGCCTTCCTGGAGCGGATGACCGAGCTCACCGGGCTGGAGTTCGGAGAGGACGACCTGGAGGGCTCGCTGGCCAAGCTGGGCCCGCTGTCGCGGATCGTGGGCGCCACCATCCGCGACACCGCGAACCCGACGATGCTCAGCGCCGGCTACAAGGCCAACGTGATCCCCTCCTCGGCGGAGGCCGTGGTCGACTGCCGGGTGCTGCCCGGGCGCCAGGAGGCGTTCCTGCGCGAGGTCGACGAGCTCATCGGCCCGGACGTCACCCGCGAGTGGGTGACCGAATTGCCGCCGGTGGAGACCGAGTTCTCCGGGCCACTCGTGGACGCGATGGCGGCCGCGCTGCAGGCCGAGGACCCGGGCTCGCACGTGGCGCCGTACATGCTCTCCGGGGGCACCGACGCCAAGGCGTTCGCCGGGCTGGGGATGCGCTGCTTCGGGTTCTCCCCGCTGCGGCTGCCGCCCGACCTGGACTTCGCCTCGCTGTTCCACGGCATCGACGAGCGGGTCCCGGTGGACGCGCTGAAGTTCGGCACCCGGGTGCTCGACCGCTTCCTGCGTTCGTCCTGACCAGCCCCGCAGTCCCTCGACGAGGAGGATCGATCCGCATGGACCTGTCGAACAAGGTCGCCCTGGTCACCGGGGGAGCGTCCGGGATCGGGGCGGCGACGGCCCGGATGCTGGCCGGGAAGGGCGCCCGGGTCGCGGTGGTCGACCTGGACGAGAGCGGCGCCAGGTCGGTGGCCGAGGAGATCGGCGGGACGGGGCTCGGCGGTGACGTCAGCGCCGTCGGGGCCATGGCGGCGATCGTCGAGCAGGTCTAGCAGCAGTACGGGCGGCTCGACGTCGTGCACCTCAACGCCGGGATCGTGGCCGGTCAGTCCGGCATCTCCGACCTCGACGTCGAGGGCTACCGCAAGATCGTCGGGGTGAACGTCGACCACGTGGTGTTCGGCGTGAACGCCGCGGTGCCGGCGCTGCGCCGGGCCGGTGGCGGGACGATCGTGGCCACGGCCTCGCTGGCCGGGCTGCTGCCGATCCCGGGCAACACGCTCTACACGATGACCAAGCACGCGGTGGTCGGCTACGTGCGCTCGGCCGGGCCGGCGCTGGCCGGCGAGGGCATCCGGGTGGTCGCGGTGTGCCCCGGCTTCGCCGACACCCCGCTGATCGCCGCGTCCAAGGACCGCTTCGCCGGGTTCCCGCTGCTCAGCGCCGAGGACGTGGCGAACGCCGTGGACGCGATCCTGGACCGGGGGGAGCCGGGGGAGTGCTGGTTCGTCCAGCCCGGTCGCGAGCCCGGCCCCTACGGCTTCCGGGGAGTGCCGGGGCCGGGCAGCCACCAGGCCCCGCCGACCGGGGCCGGCGAGGACGTCTGAGGAGTCAGATCGTCGGCTCGGCCATCAGCGACGACGGGCGACGGCGGCGGCGCAGCCACACCTTGCGCACGCCGCCGGGGTAGAGCCGCACCCGGGAGAGCTCCCAGCCGCCGAACTCGGCCTGGATGGCCAGTCGGACCGCCGCCGTCATCCGGGACACGTCACCGGGCAGTTGCACCGGCCGGTACTCCCAGCCGTCCGAGGGATTCCCCTCGCCGTCACCCGCATCGACCCCGCCGGTCGTCGCGCCTCGCGCCACCGGCTCACCTCCCACCAGCTCGCCCCGCGACATCGGCGACCCGATGAACTCCGGGTGAAGCCACCACCATATGCCCGGTTCGGACCATCGACCACCTCCGCCGCGCGGTGATCCACCGCGGGCTGTCGGGGGGTCTGGCTACTTTGCGTGCATGACGACCCACCCGGCCGAGGGCTACCGCTGGATCCGTGATTCGCCGCTGTGCGAGGCGGCGACGGTGACGGTCTGCACCGGCACGGCGCAGGCCGACGCGCTGCTCGCCTTCGGCGGGCCCTGCACGGCGCGACCGACCCCGACCCGGCCCGCGCGGCGATGGCCGTGCTCGACGAGGTCGGCATGGTCG
>JBAWHI010000317.1:0-17728 GCA_049593675.1 Nocardioides sp. | reverse complement strand
GCCTTCGCGATCGGTCCGCCGTAGGTGCCGCCGGCGATCTCGCCGCGGGGGATGTCGGCCTTCTGGATCATCACCGCGACCGCGACCTCGGGGTTGTCCGCCGGGGCGTAGGAGATGAACCAGGCGTACGGCGGGTTCTCCGGGATCCCGCTCTGGGCGGTGCCGGTCTTGCCGGCGACCGAGATGCCCGGGATCGCCGCCGGCGACGCGGTGCCGTTGTCGACGGTGTCGACCATGAGCTTGGTGACCTCGCTGGCGGTCTGCTCGGACACCGCGCGGGAGAAGTCGCCGGGCTCGGTCTTGTCGAGCACGTCGAGGTCGGCCGACTGCTCCTCGTCGATGAGGTAGGGCTTCATCACGACCCCGCCGTTGGCGAGCCCGGCCGCCACCATCGCCATCTGCAGCGGCGTGGAGGACACCTCGAACTGCCCGAAGCCGACCTGGCCTAGCTCGGCCTCGTCGAGGTCCTCGGGGAAGACCGAGATCGCCTGGGGCGAGAGGTCGTCGAAGTAGTGCTGGTTGAAGCCGAAGCCCTCGGCCGTCTCGGCCAGGTCCTCGGCGCCGACCTCGCCCGCGATCTGGGCGAACGAGGTGTTGCAGGACTGCTCCATCGCCTGGCTGAACGGGATGCGCGAGCCGTTCGCCCCGCAGGAGCGGCCCTCGTTGTCGATGACGCCGCTCGGGCTGTCGCCGGTCAGCGGGAGCTGGTAGGTCACGCCGCCCGGGACGTCGTCCGCGGCGGTGTAGAGGCCCTTCTCGATGGCCGCGGCCGCGGTCACGACCTTGAACGTCGAGCCCGGGGGCAGCCGGGTCTGGATGGCGCGGTTCAGCAGCGGCTGGGCCGGGTCCTTCTCGAGCTTGTCGAAGGTGTCGCTCACGGCGTTCAGGTCGTGGGAGGCGAGCTTGTTGGGGTCGTAGGTCGGCAGCGAGGCCATCGCCAGCACCTTGCCGGTGGACGGCTGGAGGGCGACGACGGCGCCCTGCACGTTGGGGCCGATCGCGTTCAACCCGTCGAACGCCGCCTTCTGCGCGTCCGGGTCGACGGTCAGGAGCACGTTGCCGCCCTGCGCGGGGTCGTTGCTGATCAGGTCGACGAGCTTGGTGACGAACAGCCGCGAGTCGTCCCCGGAGAGGACGTCGTTGGCGGTCCGCTCGATGCCGGTCTGGCTGAAGTAGGAGAACCACCCCGTGATCGGCGCGTAGGACAGCGGCGTCGGGTAGGTCCGCTGGTACTCGTACTCGTCGTCGGACTTCACGCTCTCGGCGACCGGCGTGCTGCGCCCGACCAGGATCGCGCCGCGCTCGCGGGAGTACGACGCCACCAGCTCGCGCCGGTTGCGCGGGTCGTCGTTGAGGGAGCTCGCCTTCCAGTACTGCAGGTAGGTCACGTTGATCATCAGCGCCAGGAACAGCAGCAGGCAGAAGATCGAGATCGTGCGGATCGGCTTGTTCACGTCATCGTCCTCCCAGCTTCACGATCTGCGTGGCTTCCGAGTCCAGGGCGGCGGTGTCGTCGGACAGGTGCGGGACCGGGCGCCGGGCCTGGTCGGAGATCCGCAGCAGCAGCGCGACGATCACCCAGTTCGCGATCAGCGACGATCCTCCGTAGGACAGGAACGGGGTGGTCAGACCGGTGAGCGGGATCAGTCCGGTGACGCCTCCGGCGACCACGAAGACCTGGAGCGCGATCACGCTGCCGAGGCCGGTGGCGAGCAGCTTGCCGAAGCCGTCGCGGCAGATCAGCGCGGTCCGCAGCGCGCGCTCGACGATCAGGCCGTACATCATCAGCACCGCGATCAGCGCGGTGAGGCCGAGCTCCTCGCCGACGGCGGCCAGGATGAAGTCGGAGTTGGCGAACGGGACGCGGTAGGGGTCGCCCTCGCCGAAGCCGCGTCCGATCAACCCGCCCCAGCCGAGGCCGAACATGGCCTCCACCGGCTGGAAGGCCTGGTCGCCGTTGCGCTGGTAGTACTCGAACGGGTTCAGCCAGATGTCGAAGCGGACCCGGACGTGGGCGAACAGGTAGTAGGCCAAGGCCGCGCCGGCGGCGAACAGCAGGCCGCCGACGACCAGCCAGCCGGGTCGCTCGGTCGCGACGTAGAGCATGATCAAGAAGACGCCGAAGAACAGCAGGCTCGAGCCCAGGTCGCGCTGGAAGATCAAGATGCCGAGGCTGATCAGCCACATCGCCAGGATCGGCCCGAGGTCGCGGCCGCGGGGCAGGTCGACGAAGAGCACGCGACGCCCCGCCAGCGCCAGGGCGTCGCGGTGCAGGACCAGATAGCCGGCGAACGCGATCACCAGCAGCACCTTCGCGAGCTCGCCGGGCTGGAAGTTGAACGGACCGAGCTGGATCCAGATCCGGGCGCCGTTGACCGTCTTGCCCAGGCCGGGGAGCATCGGCAGCAGCAGCAGCAGGATCGCGGCCAGGCCGCTGGTGTAGGTGAAGCGCTGGAGCACCCGGTGGTCGCGCAGCAGCAGGAGCGTGGCGACGAACATGATCACGCCGAGCGTCATCCAGATCAGCTGCTGCTGGGCGTAGTCGGCCTTGCGGTCGACCTCCTCCGCGGCCAGGTCGATGCGGTGGATCACCGCGAGGCCCAGGCCGTTGAGCGCCGCGACCACGGGCAGCAGCACCGGGTCGGCGTACGGCGCGACCAGCCGGATCACCACGTGCGAGCCGAGCAGCAGCGCGGCCAGCCAGCCGCCGTACCCGAACAGGTCGGTCGGCACCTCCTGGTCGACGCCGATGCCGACGGCGGCGTAGGCACCGATGCCGACGGCGAGTGCGAGGAGCAGGAGGAACAGCTCAGCGCCCCGGCGTCGTCGATGGACGAAGCCGAGGAAGCTGCCGCTCTGGGCCATCACGGGGTGATCACCGCGCCATCACCCGACCGGCTCCGCGGGCGGCTCCTGTCGGGCGGCGAGGTCCTGGACCTTCGCCTCGGCGTCCGCGAGGTTGTCGTAGGCGATGCCCTCGCGGACCCGGTCGGCCTCGATCTGGCTCAAGAGGTCGATCTGCACGTCGGTCGTCTCGTACGGCTCCGAGAGCCCGAAGCCGGCGAGCTCGGTGTTGACGCCGCGGTAGATCACCACGACGCCGTCCTCCTCGCTCACGAAGAACTGCTCCTGGCTCCAGGAGTAGGCCCAGGCCAAGCCGGCCCAGGCGAGGCCGACGACGATGAGCCCGACGAAGATGCGCTTGAGCCACAGGAACCGGCGCGGTGGTCGCGGCGCGTAGCGCGCGTGCTCGGGATCGATCGGGTCGCTGTGGATCGCGTGGGCGCCACCCAGGTCGTCGGGGATGTCGGCCTGGACGGGCTCGAGCTCCCCCGTGTCACCCGAGCGGTGGCCGCGGAACAGCCCGCCCATCGTGGCCATCCCGCCGGTGCGCGATCGCGGCAGCCGGGGCTCGGCGGCCGAGCCGACCACGAGGGGTGCGGCCGGGGCTGCGGTGGCGTCGGTCTCGGGGACATCGGCGGCCACGACGTCCGCGACCAGGCAGGTCACGTTGTCGGAGCTGCCGGCATCGAGGCTGGCACGGACCAGCTCGACGGTGGCGAAGTCCGGGCTGCCGCTGGAGAGGATGTCGGCCAGCCGGCCGTCGTCGAGGACGCCGCTGGCTCCATCACTGCACAGCAGCAGCCGGTCGCCGGCGGCGAGCTCGATGACGAAGAGGTCCGGCTCGACCTCGTGCACCCCGTCGAGCGCGCGGAGGATCAGGTTGCGGTGGGGGTGGACCCGCGCCTCCTCCTCGGTGATCCGGCCCTCGTCGATCAGCGTCTGCACGAAGGTGTGGTCGGAGCTGAGCTGGGTGATCTCGCCGTCGCGGTAGAGGTAGGCCCGGCTGTCCCCGACGTGGCCGAGGCCGATCCGCCGGCCGTCGAAGAGCGCGATCGTGGCGGTGGTGCTGGTGCCGTCGAGCGCCGGGTCCTCGTCGACGAGCTCGCCGATCCGGTCGTGAGCGCGGTGCAGGGCGCCGGCGATCCGGGTGAGCAGGTCGTGGTCGGGGGCGTCGGTGGGCGGGGCGTCGAGGCGGCGCAGCTGGGAGATCGCCGTCGCCGAGGCGATGTCGCCGCGGGCGGCCCCGCCGACGCCGTCGCAGACGGCGAGCAGCCACGGCCCGGCGTAGCCGGAGTCCTGGTTGTCCTTGCGGACCCGGCCGACGTCGGAGGTCGCCGCGAACCGCAGCCGCAGGCTGCCGTCGGGGGTGCCGTCGGTGGTGGTGGTCATCGGCGGCTACTTCCGGAGCTCCAGGACGGTCTTCCCGATCCGCACCTGGGTGCCGAGGGTGAGGGTCGTCGGCTGGGTGATCCGGACGGTGCCGACGTAGGTGCCGTTGGTCGAGCCGAGGTCCTCGACGAACCACTGGTCCCCGGAGGCGGCGATCCGGGCGTGCCGGGTCGAGACGTAGTCGTCGTCGAGGCGGATGGCGGCGTCCGAGCCGCGACCGATGAGGATCGGCGCCTGGTCGAGCTCGGCCCGCGCCCCGGCGCTCGAGCCTGCGGAGACGTAGACGTGGGTGGGCGCCCCGCGCCGCTTGCTCGGCGGCTTCGGCGGCTTCGGCTGCTTGGGCGCCTTGCCGGCGCGGGCGCCGCGTGCCGCCTCGGGGGCTCGGGCGCCGAACATGTCGGAGCGGATCACCGAGATCGCGGAGAGCACGAAGATCCACAGGATCGCCAGGTAGGCGATGCGGATGAGGAAGAGAGTCAGCTCGGACAAGCTCAGGCCTCCTCGACGAGCCGGACGGTCATCGTGGTGTTGCCGATCTTGACCTGGGTGCCGTCTCGGACACCGGTGGAGGTGATCCGGTGCCCGTCGACGAGCATGCCGTTGGTCGAGCCGAGGTCGTTGACCGAGATCGCGAGCCCGGTCTCGTCCGCGCCGACGACGAACTCGATGTGGCGCCGGCTCACGCCCGGGTCGTTGATGCGCAGGTCGGCATCGGTGCCGCGGCCGACCACGAGACCGGGGGGCTGGAGCGGGTGCCGGGACCCGTTGACCTCCAGGACGGCCCGAGCGCGTCGCGCCTGGGTCTGGGTCGCGTTGCCGGTGACCTTGGCCTGGGCGCGGCTGCGGATGCGGAACCGACCGGTGGTGAGGTCCTCGGCCACCTCGAACTCGATGGCGACCGGCCCGGGGAAGACGTAGCTCTGCTGGTCGGCGTGCGTCTTGAGCTGGCCGGCGAGCTCCCCGGCCAGGGCGGTGTCGTACGGCGCCAGCCGGTCCAGGTCCGACTGCGCGAGCTCGACGTGGAAGGTGTTGGGCACCAGGCGCCGGTCGCGGGAGAGGATCTGGGCGTTGTTGTCGCACTCGCGCTGCAGGGCGGCGGAGATCTCCACGGGCTGGACCGCGGAGCGGAACGTCTTGGCGAAGGCGCCGGAGATCATCTGCTCCAACCGGTGCTCGAGTCGCTGAAGTCCGCCCACGTCGCCTCCTTCCGCCGTCGTCCGCAGTCGCTCTGCGGTCCCCGGACATGTCCGGTGGGTCGTGCCCGCTGCCGTGCCGGTCAAACCGGACGAGGATCCCCCGACGTGTCACCCTCGTCACGGCACGAACAGCATCCCGGCTCTCGCCGGGATGCGTCGATCGTATCGGGATCCGACCCCGCGGCCCGGTTTGGGCCATTCCGGCGCGCTGGGATAACCTTGCCCCGCTTCACGCGCGAGTGGCGGAACGGCAGACGCGCTGGCTTCAGGTGCCAGTGTCCGAAAGGGCGTGGGGGTTCAAATCCCCCCTCGCGCACGCGAAGAGACAGGGCCGGATCCATCGGATCCGGCCCTTCGTCGTACCCGGGGCGTGGTCGGGGGGGCGTCGAGACACCTGAACGGGCCCCGATCAGGCCCGGAGAAGGGCCCTCTCAGGTGTCTCGACGCGAGACGGTCAGCGGCCCGCGAACGCCTCGACCGCGACCTCGACGAGCGCCTCGGGGGAGGCGGCGTCGCGGCAGTCGGCGCGGAAGCCCGGCTTCACGACCGCGGTGGTCACCTGGCGCAGGAGGGCCAGGTAGCGGTCGCGGTGCTCGGCGGGGACGGCGATGAGGAAGACCAGGTCGAACTCCTGGCCGGCGGCCGTCAGCTCGGTCGGCAGCGAGGCGATGGCAACCGTCGGGACGAGGACGCTGGCGCTGCGGGCGTGCGGGAGGGCGACGCCGCCGGGCAGGGCCGTGGAGCCCTTCGCCTCACGGGCGAGGACATCGGTCACGAAACCGTCCGCATCCGCGAGGCGGCCGGCCTCCTGCAGCCGGGTCGCGAGCGCGCGGACGCAGTCCTCGAGCGAGCTGCCGAGGTCGTGTCGGACCGAGACGGTCGTGGTCTCGACGAGCGGGTCAGCCATGGGATGAGTCTGTCACGCAGCCGGGCGCGGGCGGAGCGGGCGGTCCCGGACCGCCGTCAGACCCGGTCGAGCTCGAACCAGACGGCCTTGCCGGGGTCGCCCGGGTCGGCTCCCCATCGTGACGAGAGAGCGTTGACGAGCATCAGGCCACGGCCGCGCTCGGCGTCGAGCTCGCCGTAGTGGGGCTCGGGGATCGTGGGGTCGTCGTCGGCGACGGCGACGTGCAGGCACTGGTCGTCGACCTTGGCGTCCAGGACGGCGGATCCACCGCCGTGCTCGAGCGCGTTGGACACCAGCTCCGCCGCCAGCAGCATCGCGGTCTCCGCCTCGGCGGTGCCGAAGGAGGCGGTCTGGCACAGGTCGCGGACGACGAGCCGGGCGGAGCGTGCCGAGGCAGCGTCCGCCGAGACCACGAGGTTCGTGCTCAGCGGGTGGTGGATCATGGTCCCCCCGTTTCGAGTCACCCTCTCGATACCCGTACCAAGGGGTGAGGAAACGACAATCGACGCTCCCACTACGATGAAGTGGTGGATGACACTCCCTATGCGGCCGCCTACGACGACACCGACGGCGTGCTGACGGTCACCGGCTCGGTCGACGAGCTCAGCGGCCCGGCCTTCCGCGAGGACCTGGCGAAGGCGAGCGACGGCTACGCCCGGGACCTGACGGTCGACCTGACCGGGGTGGACTTCTTCCCCAGCCTGGCCGTCGGCGTGCTCGCGGTCGCCGCGAAGCAGGCGCGTACCGCCGGGCACTCCTTCGACGTGGTCGCGGCGCCCGGCTCGATCGTGGCCCGGGTGCTGACGATCTCGGCGCTGCCCTACCGGGAGCAGCGCTGATCTCGGCGTCGTCATGACGGACTCCGTCGGCTCACCGCACGCACCGTCGTACGGCGAGGTCGACCTCACCACCTGCGACCGGGAGCCGATCCACATCCCGGGGGCGATCCAGCCCCATGGGGTGCTGCTGGCCCTCGACACCGAGCACCGGGTCCAGATGGCGTCGGAGAACAGCGCGGAGCTGCTGGGTACGGCAGCAGCGGACGCGTGCGGTCGCACGCTCGCCGACATCGTCGGTGCCGGTCCGGCCCTGGTGGTCGCGGACCGGGTGGCCGCCGGCCTGCCGGGCACGCCCCTGGTTCTCCGGCTGGACGCCGTGTCCGCACCTGCAGCGCTCGCCGGCGTCGCGGTCGACGTGCGGCTGCACCGCTCGGGCGAGCGGCTCGTGGTCGAGCTCGAGCCCCTCAGCGGCGAGGACCGGGCGGCGTTGTCGTACCACACCGCCCGCGGGGCGATGGCCCGGATGGCGAGCGCCGGATCGGTCCAGGACCTGGCCGGCCACCTCGCCCAGGAGGTCCGCCGGATCACCGGTTTCGATCGGGTGATGGTCTACCGGTTCGACCCCGACTGGAACGGCGAGGTGATCGCCGAGGAGCGGCGCGAGGACCTCAACCCGTTCCTCGGCCTGCACTACCCGGCCACCGACATCCCGGCGCAGGCCCGTCGGCTCTACACGGTGAACTGGACCCGGTTGATCGCGGACCTCGGCTACGTCCCGGTCCCGCTGCACCCGGTGCGCGACCCGGGCACCGGCGAGCCGCTCGACCTCTCCTTCTCGGCCCTGCGCAGCGTGTCGCCGATCCATGTGGAGTACCTGTCCAACATGGGCGTCACCGCGTCGATGTCGGTCTCGCTCGTGGTCGAGGACCGGCTCTGGGGGCTGGTCGCGTGCCACCACTACTCCGGACCGCACCGGCCCAGCCACGACGCGCGGGCGGCGGCCGAGTTCATCGGCCAGGTCGCCTCGCAGGTGGTCGTCGAGCGCGAGCGGGCCGACGCCCGCGAGGCGGCGCTCGAGACCCAGGCCGTGATGGCCGGGGTGACCGCGCGGGTCTCGGCGGGTGCGGATCCGCCGCTCCAGACGCTCATCGACGACCCGGAGCTGCTGCGGCTGATGAACGCCCATGGAGCGGCGCTCTGCTACGACGGCGAGCTCACCACCCGTGGGACGGTCGTCGAGGACGAGCTGCTCCGCCGGATCGCGACGGTTCTCGAGTCCCCGTTGAGCTACGCCACCCAGACCGACGAGATCGCAGCCCTGGTGCCCGAGCTGTCCGGCGTGCCGGAGGTGGCGGGCGTGCTGCGGATCGGCTCCGCCTCCGACCGCTGGCTGCTGTGGCTGCGACCGGAGCGCGAGCAGGTCGTCGACTGGGGTGGCGACCCGACCAACAAGCTGATCGCGGCGGCCGAGGGCCCCGACGTCCGGCTCAGCCCGCGGAAGTCCTTCGACAAGTGGCGCCAGGTGGTCCGCGGTCGGAGCCTGCCGTGGACCACCTGGCAGGTCGACGCTGCGGACAACCTCGGCAAGCACATGATCGGTCTGCTGCTGATGCGCTCGCGCGAGCAGATCGCGATGGCCGAGTCGTTGCAGCGCAGCGTCGTGCTCGACCGGGCGCCGGACTTCCCCGGGGTCGAGCTGTTCGCCCGCTACCAGCCCGCCACGACCTATCAGCTCGGTGGGGACTGGTGGGACGCCTTCGGACTGCCCGACGGCCGGATCGCGCTGGCGGTCGGCGACGTCGCCGGGCACGGGGTGTCGGCCGCGTCGGCGATGACGCAGCTGCGGATCGCCCTGCGCGCCTACCTCTTCGAGGGCCACGGTCCGGGTGAGTGCCTGGACCGGCTCGACCTGCTGATGGACGGGCTGCTCGACCAACGGGTCGCGACCGCTGCGGCAGCCGTGCTGGACCCGGCAACCGGCAGGTGCACGATCGCCAGCGCCGGGCACCCGCCGCTGTTGCTCGTGCGGGACGGGTCGGCCGTCGAGGTCGGCGTCGCCGCGCGACCGCTGCTGGGCGTGGGCTGGGGAGCGGCGGAGACGACCGAGCTGACGCTCGAGCCGGGCAGCACCCTGCTCGTCTACACCGACGGGCTGGTCGAGGAGCGCGGAGCCGACATGGTCCAGCGGATCGACGGCCTGCGTGCGCTCGCCGGCGCCACCCACGCCGGCCGGAGCCTCGAGCAGTGGGTCGACGGGCTCCTCGACTTCCAGGGCCCCGAGCCCGACGACGACACGACCCTGCTCGCGATCCGTCTCGCACCGTGACGTCGAACTGGGCCGGCAGCCACGAGTACGCCGCCGCGCGGATCCACCGGCCGACCAGCGTCCCCGAACTCCAGGAGGTCGTGGCCGGCGCCGCGCGGGTCCGGGCGCTGGGGACCCGGCACTCCTTCACCGACGTCGCCGACACCCCCGGCGACCTGGTCTCGGTCCTCGACCTGCCGCCGACGATCGAGCTCGACGAGCGGGCCGGGACGGTGCGCGTCGCGGCCGGGGTCCGCTACGGCGAGCTCGGGGTGCACCTGCAGCAGCGGGGCCGGGCGCTGGCGACGATGGCCTCGCTGCCGCACATCTCGGTCGGGGGTGCCGTCGCGACCGGGACGCACGGCTCCGGCGACGCCACCGGCTCGCTGGCCGCGGCGGTCTGCGGGCTCGAGATCGTCGGGCCCGACGGCGAGCGGCGCACGGTGCGTCGCGGCGAGCCCGACTTCGACGGCCAGGTCGTGGCGCTCGGCGCCCTGGGGGTCGTCACCCATCTCACCCTCGACGTCGAGCCGGACTACCTGGTCCGCCAGGACCTCGCGACGGACCTGGCGTGGGACGACGCCCTGAGCGACCTCGACGCGCTGACCGGCAGCGCCTACAGCGTCAGCCTCTTCACCCGATGGGTGAACGGGAGCATCGACCAGGTCTGGCGCAAGAGCCGCGGCACCGAGCCGCCGGGCGACCTGCTCGGCGCGAGGCCGGCCACGGCGGCCCTGCACATGCTCTCCGGCGCCGACGTCGCGGCGGTGACCCGCCAGGGCGGTGAGCCCGGACCGTGGAACCGGCGGCTGCCGCACTTCCGTCTCGAGTTCACCCCGAGCCGCGGGGAGGAGCTTCAGAGCGAGTACCTCCTGCCCCGGGCGCGCACCGCCGAGGCCGTGGCCGCGCTGCGCGTCCTCGCCCCGTCGTTCGAGCAGCTGCTGCAGGTCTCCGAGGTGCGGACCGTCGCCGCCGACGACCTCTGGCTGAGCGGCGCGTACGCCGCGGACGCGGTCGCGCTCCACTTCACCTGGGTCCGCGACCTGGCCGGCGTGCACGCGGTCCTCCCGCAGATCGAGGCCGCGCTGCTGCCCCTGGGCGCCCGACCGCACTGGGGCAAGTGCTTCGTGGCGGGGGTCGACCGGCTCGCGGCCCTCTATCCGCGGCTCGGGGACTTCCGGGCGCTGGCCGACCGCACCGACCCGACCGGCAAGCTGCGCAACCGGTTCCTGGCGAGACACCTCGGCCTTGACGACCCGCGGGCCGGGGAGTCCTGATAGGACTGAGGCATGGAGGTCGGTGCTGCTGTATCCGGGGTGGGCGACATGGTCTTCGTTCCCGGGGGGATGACCACCGTCGGCAGTGACCGTCACTACCCCGAGGAGCGCCCGGCCCGCGGTGTCGAGGTCGACGACTTCTGGATCGACGAGCACCCGGTGACCAACGCCGAGTTCGCTCGCTTCGTCGAGGCGACCGGTCACCCGACGGTGGCCGAGAGCGCCCTCGATCCCGCCGACTTCCCGGGAGCCGACCCGGCCCTGCTGGTGCCGGGCTCGCAGGTCTTCACCGAGACCGAGGGCCCGGTGCACCTCGGCGACTGGACCCAGTGGTGGCGGTGGCAGCCCGGGGCCTCCTGGCGAGCGCCCGAGGGGCCGGGGAGCAGCTGGGAGGACCTCCGCGACCATCCGGTCGTGCACGTCGGCTGGGCCGACGCGGCGGCGTACGCACGCTGGGCCGGCAAGGAGCTCCCGACGGAGACCGAATGGGAGTACGCCGCCCGTGGCGGCCTCGTGGGCAAGGACTTCGCCTGGGGCGACGAGCTCGCGCCCGGCGGTGCGGTGCTGGCCAACACCTGGCAGGGCTCGTTCCCGTGGCGCAGCCAGGACCAGGCGGGCCATCACCGGACCTCGCCGGTGGGGAGCTACCCGGCCAACGGGTACGGCCTGCACGACATGATCGGCAACGTCTGGGAGTGGACCCGGACCCGGTGGACTCCGAGCCACGACGGCTCGGGGGAGGACGTCGCTCCCTGCTGCGGGGGCTCGCTGCGACTGGCCGAGACCGACCGGATGGTCAGCAAGGGTGGCTCGCACCTGTGCTCACCGGACTACTGCCAGCGCTACCGACCGGCGGCCCGGCAGGGCCACGGCGTCAACGACAGCACCTCTCATCTGGGCTTCCGCTGCCTGCGACGGCCCGGCTGAGCCGCGTTCCCCGCGGAGGCTCGCCGCTGCTCGACGCGGCGCAGGGTGTTGCTGCGCACCACGGTGGAAAGTGTCGAGAACGCGGTGGCGATGACGGCGACGTTGAACACCATCTGCACCAGCACCAGCCCGCGGGCGACCTGCCCCTCGGCGTGGATGTCGCCGTAGCCGACGGTGAGCAGGGTCGTCATCGTGAAGTAGAGCGAGTCCAAGCGTGTCTCGAGGCCCACGATCTGGCCAGGCGAGTCGATGGCGAGGCGGTAGAACGCGAGAGCGAAGGCGAGGATCGCGAGCACGAGGATCAGCAGCAGCCCGTCGGGCTGCCGATCCGGGTGCTCGATGTGCGCCATCACCTGCCACACGACACCAGCGGTGAGGAGGAGGAAGATCAGCCCGCTGATCGCCGCCCGCAGCGCCAGGTCCTCGTCCACCTGGACCGGGACCGTGAAGTAGAACACCACCGCGAGACCTAGGGCGACCACGGCTCGCAGCACTCGTTTCCATCCGGTCACGCAGGCCCGCCTTCCTGGAGGTTCACCCGCATCGGGTGAGCGCCGCGGTCTCGGTCCCGCCCACGCTGTTCCCATCCTGCCGGATCCGATGGCGACTGGAGGCCAACCACGCATGGATCTCGGTGCGCTTCGCGAGCGCCTCACGACGGCGTACCGCACCCGGAGCGAGCAGGCGCTCGAGCTCGTCGACCGGATCCCGATCCTGGGACGTCTGCTCAGCGAGTTCGTGCGGATCGAGTTCATCGACCGCTGCATGCTGATCGCCGCGCAGGGCCTGCTGGCCCTGATCCCGACGTTCGTCGTGCTGGTCGCGTTCTTCCCCGATCTCATCTCGGTGGGGCTGGGGCAGTTCACCAGCGCGACCGGTCTCGGGCCGTCGGGCAGCGCGAGCATCGCGGGCGAGGTGACCGTCGAGCAGGTGCGCGCCCAGACCGGCGTGATCGGGGTGCTGATCGTGCTGTTCTCCGCGACCAGCTTCGGGCGCGCGATCCAGCGGATGTACGAGCGCGTGTGGGAGCAGCCGCACATCGGCGGCGTGAGCGGGGCGCGCCGCTGCTTCGTGTGGCTGGTCGGCTGGCTGCTGAGCATCCAGGTCGTCGCCGGCGTCCTCGGCCTGATGAGCGGCCTGGACGGGCTGGTGCCGAGCGTGTCGCGGCTGCTGATCCAGATGGGGCTGCTGACCATGCTGTGGCTGGTGACCAGCTGGCTGCTGCTCTTCGGGCGGGTCCGGTGGTGGCGGCTCGTGGTCGGCGCCGCCCTCACCGGGGTGCTGCAGGTGATCTACACCCGCGGGTCCGGCTTCGTGATGCCGGCCTACGTCGAGAACAACTCCGAGCAGTTCGGGACGCTCGGGGTGATCCTCTCGATCTCGACCTGGATGATCGGCTTCGGCGCGATCCTGGTCGGCAGCGCCCTCGTCGGCCGCGTCGTCTCCGAGGACCCCACGGTGGTCCGCCTGGTCAGGTCGACGGTGGCGGCGGTGCCGGGGCGTCTGTCTCGACGGCAGGCACCGGAGGACGAGCGAGCAGCTCGATGATCAGGAGCACCACCGCCGCCACCGCGAGCACCGTGATCGTGAAGGCGCCGGTCGGGTAGTCGGCCATCACGTAGACGAGCAGCGCGATGGCGAGCACCGCGCCGCGGATCGCGACCCGGTAGGTGCCGAGGAACTCCCCGAAGCGGCCGGTGTCGATGCCGATCCGATCGCCGCCGGATCGGACGTGGCCGAGGCCTCGGCTGACGCCGGATCGCAGGGTGACGGCGGTCGATCCCGGTCCGGAGATCCAGGCGATGGCCGCCACGGCCAGGGTGAGCACCAAGATCGCGCGCAGGTTGAGCCGGATGAACCAGACGAGCGTGTCGTAGACGGCGGCCGCGGCCTCCACCGGGAGCTCCTCGACCGAGACCGCGTCGAGATAGATCATCCGGAAGGCGTTGAGGGCGACCCCGAGCAGCAGCATGGAGCCGGCGATGGCCAGCATCGCGGCGATGAGCGTGCGCCGTCGCGCTCGGGCGACGCCCAGGGCGACGGCGAGCAGCACCAGGATCAGGATCGGCAGCAGCGTGCTGACCGCGCCGAGCAGCCGGAAGGCACTCTGGGCCTTGGTGATGTCGTCGGACTGGAAGATCGTGAACTCGGCCTGCACCGTCGGCAGCCGCTCGGCCAGGTCGAAGCCGCGCTCGACCAGGCGCTGCTTGACCGAGTCGATGACCGTCGCGAGGTTGACGCTCACGGAGTTGTTGCTGATCTCGACGAGGTCGGTGTCCTTGCCGGTGAGGACGGCCACCATCTGCGTGTGTGCCTCGCGGTTCGCCGCCTCCCAGGCGGTCTGGAACGCGTCGGAGGCGACCAGCGCGGCGACCTCCTTGTGGATGAAGCCCTCGATCGCGCTCGCCAGCGGTCCGCCGAGCGCCTCCAGGCTGGTCGCGGCGAGCGGCGGGAGCCCACGGTCCGTGAGCGCGCCGATCGCCTCGTCGGTCACCGCCTCCACCTGCAGGCGCGCGGTGATCTCGTCGGTGATCTTGTCGGTGACGGCGGCCTGGACGGCGGGGTCCGAGGCCAGGGGGGCCACCGACTCGACGTACCGGTCGGTGTCAGAGATCTCGCTGTCGGCCCACCGGGCGACGACGCCGAGGGGCGCCAGGACCGCCATCACGATGACGAGCACCGTGACCACCCAGGGCCGCCACCACCCGGCGCGACCGCCGCTGGTCGCAGCCGTCTGCTGGGGCAGCTCGGCTCGGAGTCGGGCGATCTCGGCCCGGAGCTCCTCGACCTCGCCGAGGTCGCGGGTGGGTTCGTTCATGGTGACCTACCGGGTCTGGAGGCGGGCCGAGCGCAGCCGGAACGCCGCCCACAGGGCGATCGCACCGACCAGGATCAGCCACAGGGCGATGAACACGACGAGGAACTTCACCGAGAAGTCCGTGTAGACGAGCAGGATGCCGCCGACGATGATGCTGAGCACGCCGGAGGCGAGCTCCCAGCCGCGACCGGTGCGCTCGACCCCGACGAAGACACCGACGACATCGATCACTCCGGAGATGAGCCAGAACGCGCCGAGGATCATCGTCAAGACGAGCACCGAGTGGAGCGGGTCGCGCAGGATCAGCAGGCCGACGATGAGTGCGATGCCGCCCGCGAGGCCGATCAGCACCCGGTAGCCGGTCTCACGGGTATCCGCGGAGATCGACTGGACGATGCGGAAGATGCCGGTGACGATGAGCTGGACGGCCAGCAGGAACGCGAAGACCTTCAGCGAGGCGTCCGGCCACACGAGGAGGGCGACGCCCAGCCCGAGCGTGATGATGGCGTAGGTCAGGACCAGGCCCCAGTGCTCGGCCAGGCCCCGGATCGCGGGCGGCGGGACGGGCTGTCCGGACTCGGTGACGACGGGGTTGCTCATGGCGGCCATCATCGTGGGAGCGCAGCCGCTCCGCCCTCACCCGGATCGGGTGGACTGCGGGCCGGCCGCGGTCCGGTCGATCGATGCCCCGGGCGCCGACGCCTCAGAGCAGATGCATGGTGCGCGCGGCCGCGAGTGCGGCGCTGCGCCGGTTGACCGACAGCTTGCCGTAGAGGCTCGAGACGTGGGTCTTCACGGTGTTCTCGGAGACGAAGAGGTTGGCGGCGATGTCGGCGTACGTCGAGCCGCGGGCGAGCTCGTGGAGCACGTCGCGCTCGCGCGGGCTGAGGACCGGCGCGATCGTCCCTGCCGGGACCGTCAGGCGCTCGCCCGGGGCAGCGGTGGTCGGGCCGAAGTGGGTCGCGATGCTGGACCGGGTCCGGGTGGCGCCCAGCAGCTCGCCGGTCCACGGTGTCGCGTGGCGGCGCGCCTGCTGGTCGAGCAGGACGCGCACCGCCGTGCCGTGGCGGGTCCAGCCGAGGAACGGCATCGCGTTGCGGCGCACCTCCGTGGCGATGATCGCCTGGTGCATCAGGTCGCCGGCCGGGGCAGCCTCGTCGAGCTCGTGGCGGAGCTGGGCCGCGCCGACCAGCGCCATCGCCCGGATCGGGGGGACGGTGCACCGAGCGCCGTCGGCGGCCGTCTCGAAGGCGCACGCGGCGTCTCGCCGGTCCCCGCGGAGGTCGGCGCACAGGCCGGCGACGTAGGCGGCCTCGCCGACCAGGCCGCGCAGCTGGAGCAGCTCCTGCGCCTCCGCGAGGGCGGCGCCGTCCTTGGCGAGGGCGGCCAGGAACGCGCGCTCGAGGACCAGGGCGGCCCACAGGTGCTCGGGCAGCGCCGGGGTCTCGATCGGGGTGGCCAATGCCCGCTCCGCCCGGGCCAACGACCCGCGCGCGAGCTCCAGTCGGGCCCGGCGCATCCGGTGCCAGAAGCGCGAGAGCGGGTCGCCCGCGTGGACGAGCAGCTCGGCATCGCCGTTGAGGGTGGCACTGATCGTCTCGCTGAGGTCGTGCGCAGGAGCGTCGACGAACAGCGCGAGATCGCGGACCAGGACCGCCCGGTTGTGGGCGTAGGGCGCGCTCCACCCCTGCCCGCGGTCGGTGGCGGTCGCGATCGCCTCGTCGGCCACGCCGCGTGCGGTCGACTCACGACCGGAGAGGAGCTCGGTGAAGGCGAGGTGGGACAGGGCGACGACGCGGAGGGCCTCCAGGTTGCGCGACCGACCGACCTGGAGCACCGTGCGGAACGACTCGGCGGCGTCCTCGAGACGGCCGAGCCAGTTCTCGACCACGGCCACCTCGCAGCGCAGCCAGACCTCCAGTGCGTCGGCCTCCGGGCGCTCGTCGCGGCCGAGCAGGGTCAGGGCGTGCTCCAGGGCGATCGTGGCTGGCTCCAGGCCCAGCTGGGCCCGCATCAGCCGCGCGGCCGCCTGCTGGAAGTCGGTGGCCGTGGTGACCGGCATGGGGTCGTTGAGGATCCGGTCGAGCCAGTGCTGGGCACGCCCGACCGGTCCGGCGAACCAGCGCTCGACCGCGAGGGCGAACCACGATCCGGGGGCGAGGTCGACCGCGGAGGGGTGTGCGGTCGCCCAGGCGTGCACACCGGCGGCCTCGCCGCGCAGCAGGAGGGTGAGGCCGACGGTCGCGAGCAGGTCGGCGGCCCCGAGGTGGTCGCCGATGGCGATCAGACGCCGGAACGCGTCGGCGGTGACGCCACGGTCGACGTCGAGGCGGACCGCGCGCTGCACGGTGGCAGTGGCGCGCTGCACGTCGTCGCCCCCTGCCGCGATCCGCCGCCGGGCCACCTCGGCGAGCAGGGGGTGGATCGCATAGCGCGGCTGGTGCGCGACGTCGGGATCGTGGGCGTCGGGGTGCTCGGTCGCCGGTAGCCGGGTGACCAGCAGGCCCGTCGCCTCGAGCTCGGCGAGGGCCTGGCCGGCCTGGGGATCGCGGGTGAGGTGCACGGCGAGTCGTGGGGTCACCACGGGCTCGGTGCTCACGCAGAGCAGCAGGTGGCGCTGTCGCGGCTGGAGGGTGGCGAAGACCTCGCTCGCGACCCGGTCGGCCACGGCCAGCCCCTCCGCGGCGTACTGCTGCGCGAGCGCGACGGGGTCCGTGGCCGTGGCGACTGCCCGGGCGGTCATCACCACCGCGCCGCACCAGCCCTGGGTGCGGTCGGCGATCACGCGGGCGACCTCGCTGGGCTGGGTGCTCACGTGGGCCGCGACCAGCGCGGTCGACTCGTCCTCGTCGAGGCGCAGGAGCTCGCCGCGGAGCACGGTGAAGTGGCCGAAGAGCTCGGCGGTGAGCCTGGTGAACGGCAGGTCCCAGCGCGAGATCAGCAGCAGCCGCATCGACTCGGGAGCGGTGTCGAGACGAGCGTCGAGCGCACGGATCGTCGCCAAGGGGAGCTGGTGGGCGTCGTCGACGACGACGAGCCGGTCCGGCCGTAGGAGCGGGAGCAGGCGCTCGGGCGTCCACGTGGAGTCTGCGCGCACCCAGGCGGCCCCCTCCGTGCGCCCGCTCTCGCGCAGCCAGCCGACCACCCCCAGGGTCTTGCCGGCGCCGCCGGGACCGACGACGAGGACGGCGGCACTGTCGGCGGCCGACTCGAGGTGTCGCCACAGCCGCTTGCGGGGCACGTAGGCGCGTGGCAGCCGCGGGAGGTGGTCCGAGCCGTCCACCGA
>JBAWHI010000316.1:0-2355 GCA_049593675.1 Nocardioides sp. | reverse complement strand
AGGCCTCGTGGAAGACCTGGATCTCGCGCCACAGCCGCAGGGTGCCGGGAGCGAGTCGGACACCGGTCTCCTCGGCGAGCTCGCGGTACGCCGCCGGCTCGAACTCCTCGCCGTCCTCGACGTGGCCGCCGGCCAGCCCCCACTTGTCGGGGTCGATCACCGGGTGCTCGTCCCGCTCCTGGAGCAGCAGCCATCCGCGCTGGTCCACCAGCATGACGCAGGAGAACCGGTGCATGCGGGCCACGCTAGCGGCAGCCCGGCCCCGAGCCGGCCCTGAGCCGGCCCCGAGCCGGGTGGTGGTGCGGCCGGGTGCCGCGCCACGTGGCGACCCGGTTCCACCCACGCGCCGGGCTCGGGATCGCTAGCCTGCGATCATGCGGATCGGCGTCCTGGGCACGACCGTCGCCTCTGACACCACCGGCGCGGTCAACCTGGGTGGACCCAAGCAGCGCGCACTGCTCGCCGCACTCGCGCTGCACCGCGGCCGCGCGGTCGCCGTCGACACCCTCGCCGACCTGGTCTGGGACGGGCGACCTCCGCCGGGTGTCTCCGGGACGATGCAGGGCTACATCGCCGGGCTGCGCCGCGCGCTGGAGCCGGACCGCACCACACGCGGCGGGGGCACCCTGCTGGTGACCGAGCAGCCCGGCTACGTCGTCCGGTTGCCCGAGCAGGACCTGGACGCAGCCGCCTTCGAGTCGGTGGTCGCCGGCGCGCACACCTCGGTGGTGCCGCTCGCCGACGCGCTCTGCCACGGCCGGTCGCTGCCGCCCGGGTCGCCGGACAGCGGCGGCCTCGAGTCCCTGCACCACGACCTCGACGAGGCGCTCGCGCTGTGGCGCGGCGTCCCGTACGCCGACCTGGGCGATGCGCCCGCCGCCGACGCCGAGCGCGGGCGGCTCGAGGAGCTTCGCCTGCTGGCCAGCGAGGACCGGGCCGCCCTCGGCATCCTGCTCGGCCGGCACGCGACGGTCGCGGCCGAGCTCGACGCCCTCACCCGCCAGCACCCGCTGCGGGAGCGCGCCTGGGGGCTGCGCGCGCTCGCCCTGGCCGGTTCGGGCCGGCAGGCCGACGCCCTCGCCGTGCTCCGCCGGATCCGCGAGGTGCTCGACGAGGAGCTGGGGCTGGAGCCCGGCCCCGAGCTGCGCGCCGTCCAGGGCGCGGTGCTGCGCCAGGAGCTGACGGCCGTCCCAGGCGCGGCGCCGGCTCCCCCGGCCCCGCATCCACCCGCGCTCCCGCCGGACGCCGACGCACCGCTGCCGTTCCCGAGCCTGTGGGGGTGGTCCCTCGCGGGGCGAGACGACGAGCTCGCCAAGCTGTGCGACCTGGTCGACCAGGTGGTCGCCGGGACCGACCGGTCGCCGTCGTTCGTGGCGCTCACGGGCGAGCCCGGGATCGGGAAGAGCAGGCTGGCCATCGAGGTCGCGACGTACGCGGCCGAGCACGGCATGCGGATCGCCTGGGGACGGTGCTCGCAGGACGACGGCGCCCCCGCGCTCTGGCCGTGGGCGACCGTGCTCGAGCGCCTGGGTGCGGAGCTCCCGACCACGGTCGAGGACGGCGACGACGGCTCCGCGTTCCGGGCCCGGGAGTCCGTGGTCCAGCGCGTCCTGGACGCTGCGAGCGCGACGCCGCTGCTGCTGGTGCTCGACGACCTGCACTGGGCGGACACCTCGAGCCTGCGGGTGCTCCGGCTGCTCACCGAGGCAGCGGTCGCCGACGGGGACCGGCCACGCCTGCTGGTGGTGACCACCTGGCGCGAGATGCCGCCCCCCACCGGCGCCCTCGCGGAGGTGGCCGAGGCGCTCGCCCGCAAGCACGCGCTGCGGCTCCAGCTCGCAGGCATCTCGGCCGGCGCGACGGCGCAGGTGTTCGCCCAGATCGCCGAGTCCGAGCCGAGCTCCGCCGATGCCGACGCCCTGCGGCAGCGCACCGAGGGCAACCCCTTCTTCCTGGTGGAGTACGCCCGGCTCGCCCGCGAGCGCGGCGACGTGTCCGCGCTGATGTCCGAGGAGCAGCCTCCCGCCGCCGTGCACGAGGTGCTCTCGCGGCGGATCGACCAGCTCGGGGACCACACCCGCGACCTGCTGCTCGCCGCCAGCGTGCTCGGCCGGATCTTCGAGCTCCCCACCCTGGCGGGCACCCTCGACCGAGACGAGGACGCCGTCCTCGACGCCCTCGACCCGGCTCTGAGCGCGGGACTGGTCGACGAGGACGGCGTCGACCGGTTCCGGTTCACCCACGCGCTCGTGCGTGACACGGTCCTGGGCTCCCTGCCCGCGTCACGGCGCGCGCGGATGCACGCGCGGGCGGCCGCCGCGGTCGCGGACGTCCGCGGGCGCGAGGCGGAGGTGG
>JBAWHI010000315.1:0-14568 GCA_049593675.1 Nocardioides sp. | reverse complement strand
CGGACCCGACGGAGCGTGTCGAGACCCAGTGAGTCAAACACGCACCCAGTTCGGCTCACCGGGTCTCGAGACGGTTGCTGCGCAACCTCCTCGACCACCAGATAGGCGCACAGCCCATCCGGTGGTCGAGCAGCGATCAGGGACGCGAAGCGGACCTGATCATCGGTGGTCGAGCAGCGACCGGGGACGCGTCAGCGGACCCGACGGAGCGTGTCGAGACCCAGTGAGTCAAACACGCACCCAGTTCGGCTCACCGGGTCTCGAGACGGTTGCGGCGCAACCTCCTCGACCACCAGGTAGGCGTACCGCCTCGACCACCAGGTCGGCGTACCGCCTCGACCACCGGGTCGGCGTACCCCTCGTCCGTCCCAGAATCAGTCGCGCGTGAGCCGGCGGTGGGTGACCCGGTGCGGTCGGGCCGCCTCGATGCCGAGCCGCTCGACCTTGTTCTCCTCGTAGGCCGCGAAGTTGCCCTCGAACCAGAACCACTTCGCCGAGTCCTCGTCGTCGCCCTCCCAGGCGAGGATGTGGGTGGCGACGCGGTCGAGGAACCACCGGTCGTGGGAGGTGACCACGGCGCAGCCCGGGAAGTCGAGGATCGCGTCCTCGAGCGAGGACAGCGTCTCGACGTCGAGGTCGTTGGTCGGCTCGTCGAGCAGCAGCACGTTGCCGCCCATCTTCAGCGTCAGCGCGAGGTTGAGCCGGTTGCGCTCACCGCCGGAGAGCACGCCGGCCTTCTTCTGCTGATCGGGTCCCTTGAAGCCGAACGACGCGACGTAGGCGCGCGAGTTCATCTCGAAGTTCGCGACCTTGATGAAGTCCAGACCGTCGGAGACGACCTCCCACACGTTCTTGTTGGGGTCGATGCCGCCGCGGCTCTGGTCGACGTAGGACAGCTTGACGGTCTGACCGACGTTGAGCCGACCGCCGTCGGGCTGCTCGGTGCCGGTGATCATCCGGAAGAGCGTGGTCTTGCCGACGCCGTTCGGGCCGATCACGCCGACGATGCCGGCGCGGGGCAGGCTGAACGACAGGTCGTTCATCAGGGTGCGGCCTTCGAAGCCCTTCGTGAGCTTCTCGGCCTCGAGCACGACGTCACCGAGTCGCGGCCCGGCGGGGATGTTGATCTCGGACGTGTCGATCTTGCGCATCCGGTCGGCCTCGGCCGCCATCTCCTCGTAGCGCGCGAGACGCGAGCGGCTCTTGGTCTGGCGGGCCTTGGCGTTGGAGCGGACCCATTCCAGCTCCTTCTCCAGCATCTTGGCGCGCTTGGCGTCCTTCTGCCCCTCGACCTTGAGTCGGTCGCGCTTGGTCTCGAGGTAGGTCGAGTAGTTGCCCTCGTAGGGGTGCGTCTGACCGCGGTCGAGCTCGAGGATCCACTCGGCGACGTTGTCGAGGAAGTACCGGTCGTGGGTGATCGCCAAGACGGCGCCCGGGTAGTCCTTGAGGTGCCCTTCGAGCCACTGCACGGACTCGGCGTCCAGGTGGTTGGTGGGCTCGTCGAGGAGCAGCAGGTCGGGCTGCTGCAGCAGGAGCTTGCACAGCGCGACCCTGCGCCGCTCACCGCCCGAGAGGTTGTCGACGATCGCCTCCGGCGGCGGGCACCGCAGCGCGTCCATCGCCTGGTCGAGCCGGCTGTCGAGATCCCAGACGTTGGCTGCGTCGAGCTCGCTCTGCAGGTCGCCGGCCTCGGCGTTGATCTTGTCCAGGTCGGCGTCCGGGTCGCCCATCGCCATGTAGAGGGCGTCGAGCCGGGCCATCTTGGCCTTGGTCTCGGCGACCGCCTCCTCGACGTTCTCCAGGACCGTTGCGCCCTCGGTCAGCGGCGGCTCCTGCTGGAGCATCCCGACCGTCGCCCCGGGGTCCAGGATCGCGTCGCCGTTGTTGGCCTTGTCCAGACCGGCCATGATCTTGAACAACGAGGACTTGCCGGTGCCGTTGGGTCCGACGACACCGATCTTCGCTCCGTGCAGGAACGAGAGAGTCACGTTGTCGAGGACGACCTTGTCACCGTGGGCCTTGCGCACGTTGCGCAGGGTGAACACATATTCCGCCATGGTCTCGACCCTAGTTGGCGATGCGGTCCCGGGCCCGATCGGGGCCTGTCCCCCTCACGCCGCGGCGCCGGCCCCGTCCGGCCCGGAGGCCTCGGAGACATCGGTCTGCTGGTGCTCGGCCGGCTCCTGCCGGGGCGCGCGCGTGAAGACGCTGGTGCCGCGGCTCAGGTCGTGGCCGACGTGGGCCGCCTCGATCTCGTGCGACACGACCTCGACGTTGTTGTTGTTGACGTAGGGCCTCAGCTCGAGCCGGCCGTGCACGACCACCGGATCGCCGCGCCGCAGCGAGGTGGCGCAGTTCTCGGCCAGGGCGCGCCAGCACGACACGGTGTACCACTGCGTCTCGCCGTCCACCCACGTCTCGGTGCGACGGTTGAGCCTGCGCGGCGTGCACGCGAGCCGGAAGCTCGCGACCGGCACCCCGCCCGCCTCCCGGAGCACGACGTCCGCGCCCAGCCAGCCGCGCACCGTGATCGTGCAGTCGAACATGTCCGTCTCCTTCGCCTCGAACCAGGTGGTCGAGGCGAGCCTCCTCGACGGAGGCCACCTCCGTGTGACCGCGCGGTCGAGCTGGGGAGGACACGACAGCGGAGCCGTGCTGTGGAGGACGAGCGGGCCGAGCCTCAGGCCTGAGCGCGACCGAGACCGGTGCGGACGGCGGTGTACGCGGCGAGCTCCGTCTCCACCGGAGCGACGACGAGCTCGTGGGAGACCTCCGCGACCGCGTCGCGAAGCCGCTGGTCGGCGCTCTCCGCGCGCCGTCGGGCAGCGCCGGACGCCGCGAGCCGGGAGAGCAGTCCGACCACGATCCCGAGCCCGATGCCGCCGACGAGCAGGATGAGGGCCAGCGCGACCCCGCCGACCTGCGGCGTGTCGGGGTCCGAGAGCCGGCCGGACCCGAGCAGGACCCCGGTCCACACGAGCCCGGAGACCGCCGCTGCCAGGAGCAGCCACTGGACGACGCGGACGACGCCCGCCCAGATCGGGAGCCGGCCCGACGTCACCTCGCTCGCCGCGAGCGCCGCGTCCAGGCGCTCGCCGAGATCGTCGAGGTGGGCGACCGAGGCCCGCTGCACCGCATCGACCCACGGCCGGGCCAGACCGTCGGACACCTCGTCGGCCAGGGCGCGGACCTCGGTGTCCACCCGTGCCCGCTGCACCTGGGTGGCCCCGGTGCCGTCGCTGCGGTCGAACCCGCTGAGCCGGCGAGCATCGTCGCCGAGGTCGAGGTCGAGCCGCTTGGCCGGATCGGGCCTGATGCCGCCGATCCAGCTCGCGATCGGCCAGTCGGTCGCCCGGCCGATCCGCATCCGGGTGGAGCTCTCCACGGCGTCCACGAGCACGGGGACGCCCGCGGCTTCGGCGACGGCGTCGTCCAGCGCCGCGGTGCGCTCGGTGGACAGCACCCGCGTGGGCGCGTCGCCGGACGCCTGCGCCAGCCGACCAGCAGCCGAGTGGACGTCGGCGTCGATCCGGGTCCGGGTCGACTGCTTCTCGGCCGCGCGACGCGCGATCTCGGTGCGCAGCTCCTCCACGCCGATCCCGTGCCGAGCGCTCACCGGCAGCACCGGAACCCGGGTCAGACCGTCGGCGTCGAGGAGTCGGCGTACGTCGGCGAGCATCGACTCGCGACGCTCCTCCGGCACGGTGTCGATGTGGTTGAGGACGACGAGCAGCACGTCCTGATGGTCCGCGGCGGGTGCCAGGTAGCGGTCGTGGATCGCAGCGTCGGCGTACTTCTGCGGATCCAGGACCCACACCAGCAGATCGGCGAGGTCGACCAGCCGGTCGACCTCGAGGTGGTGGGAGACCTCGGTGGAGTCGTGGTCCGGGAGATCGAGCAGGACGACCCCGTCGAGCTCGGACTGCGCGCCGCGCCGCCCGGTGTCGAGCATCGAGTCGCGGGTGGTCTGGTGGCGAGCAGGGATGCCGAGCCACTCCAAGAGCTCCTCGGCGCCATCGCGGCCCCAGACGCAGGCCGAGGCCCACGAGGTGGTCGGGCGGCGGACCCCGACGGCGGAGAGCTCCAGTCCGGTCAGCGCGTTGAACGTCGAGGACTTGCCGGACCCGGTCGCGCCGGCGATGCCGACGACGGTGTGGGTGGCCGACAGCCGAAGCCGGCCGGTGGCCCGGTCGACGACGGCCTGCGCCTCGTCGACGATCCCGTCGTCGAGGCGGCCGCGGGCCGCTTGCGTGGCGGCGTCGAGGCCCTCGATGCGGGCCCCGATGTCGGAGCCACGGGTGACCAGCTTCCGGGCCCCCTCGAGCGTGGACGTCATGTTCTCCCTCGACGCGGACTGTGCTGGTCCCAGCCTAGGGCACCGCCCCCGGCGGGGCGGGGCCGGAGGAGCGGGAGCCTCAGCGGTCGTCGTCCTCCGGCGCGGCCTCGGCGTCTCCGCGAGCCTGCTCGAACCTGCGGTCGTCGACGCGGCGGGCGGCCGTTCGCAGCTGCTCGGCGACTCCTCGGGAGAGCTCGAGGGCGTCGAGCGCCTCGAGGTAGCGACGCCGGTCGCCGACGAGCAGATCGGACAGCCGGCCGTCCAGCGCGTCGCCCGCCTGCTCGATCAGCGCCGTCACGGCCCCGGGATCGAGCACGGCGTCCAGCAGGGTGCGTCCCGGCGCGGCCGCTGCCGCGCCGTCGTCGGCGGTCCGGACCAGCACCTGCACCATCAGCGCGGCACCGAGCCCCTGGGCCCCGTGGGCCAGGAACCGGGCGCTCGTGCGCTTGTCGGCCGCAGCGGTCCGCACCATCGCGACGACCTCCTCCTGCCAGTCCCGGACCGCGGCCTCGGCCCGGCGGCGCACATCACGTGCGGCCCGACCGAAGTCGTCGTGTCCCGCGAGCAGCGCACGGCCCGCATCGGAGCCGGACCAGTCCTCCGCGACCCGGGCGGCGGCCGTCTCGGTGTGGTCGAGCACCAGCGACTCGACCCCGGCCTCGATCGCGAGGAGGACCCGCTCGGCCGGCTGGGGCGTGCCCTTGACGACGCTGCGGACCCGCTCGCGCAGCCGGCCGACGCCCTGGTCGAGCGAGCGCAGCAGCTCTCCGGTGCCGATCAGGTCCTGCCAGCGCGCGAGGACCTCACCGCGCAGCAGCATGCCGTCGGCCGCCTCGGCGCTCAGTCGCTCCGCGCCCGCGTCGTACGCCGCCTCGACCTGGTCGCGCAGCTCCGCGACGGTGCGCACCTGCACCTCGACCGCATCGGCGACCCCGTGCGCGCGACGGGCCACGGTCCGCACCGCACCGTCGAGCGTCTGCTCGGCGACGGCATCGCGAGCGTCGACGTCGTCGGCGAGCGCGACCAGCCAGCCGCGGATGTCGGCGACGGCGGCCGCGGGGAGCAGCCCCTCCTCCGAGATCGGGGACTCGTCGACGGTGAACAGCGGCGAGTCCTTCAGGCCGCGGCTGGCGAGCATCCGGGCGAGGTGCGCAGCCACGGTCTGCACGGAGTCCGCGGGCGTGCGATCGAGTACGACGGCCACGGACGCCCCTCGCTCGGCGGCGGTGCGCAGGTGCTCCCAGGGGATCTGGTCGGAGTAGCGCGCCGCGGAGGTGACGAACAGCCAGAGGTCGGCAGCAGCGAGCAGCTGACCCGCCAGCGTGCGGTTGCGCTCCTCGACCGAGTCCACGTCCGGCGCATCGAGGATCGCCAAGCCCACGGGCACCGTGTCGGACGCGACGAGCTGCAGCGATTCGCGGTCATCGGTGCTGTGGTCGACGCGGGCCAGGTCCGGGAGGACCCGCTCCTGACCGAACCAGCGGGCGTCGTCGGGGTGATGCACCAGGACCGGGGATCGGGTGGTCGGCCGCAGCAGCCCCGACGCGGTGACCGCTCGGCCCACGAGGGTGTTCACCAGCGTGGACTTCCCGGCGCCGGTCGAGCCACCGACCACCACGAGCAGCGGCGCGTCCACGCTCATCTGCCGCGGGATCACGTAGTCCTCGAGCTGGTCGATCAGCTGCTGGCGCGACGTGCGCGGCGCTTCCACGCCGTCGACCTCGAGGGGCAGCCGGGCGGCCTGGAGGGCACCACGGAGCTGCACCAGGGCGGTCAGCATCCGGGTCTTCTGGTCGCGAGACACGCTCATCTCGTGGGCACCACCTGTCCGGGAAAGGCGATCAACGGCCGGAGGTCGTCGATCCGCTGGAGAAACTGCTGGCCGCGAGCCGCGTAGTCCGGCGGCGGCGTCCCCCGCAGCAAACGGTAGTGCAGGAACCCGAGCTCGACCGCCGCCTGCTGGTAGTCGCGCATGGCCTGCTCGGCGGCGGGACCGCCCCGAGCCCGCGCGTAGGCGCGGCTGCGCCGCCGGGCACCGAGGTCGACCACCCAGCCGATGTCGGTCGCCGGGATCAGGCCCCGCCGGGCAGCGTCGGCGAGAGACGCCTCGAGCATCCGACGCTCGCTCCCCCGGGTCCACACCGCCAGGCCGAGCACGGCGAGGAACACCGGCGCCATGAGCAAGACGTAGCCGACGACGTAGCCGTCGAGACCCGAGGTCACGACGGCGTTCCAGACGGCGTGCGTGGCCACGGCGAGGACGTAGCCCGCCACCGGCCACAGGACGCGAGCGGGACGACGTCGAGCAGTCACCGCGAGGCCGACACCGATGCCGGTGAAGGTCGTGAAGAGCGGATGGGCGAACGGGCTGACCAGGCAGCGCACGACGAAGGTCGCCGTCAGCGCGTCGGTCCCGCCGGGGCCGACGCCGTCGGTGCCGTTGTAGGCGGCGACGAGGTAGAGGACGTTCTCGGTGAAGGCGAAGCCGATGCCGATCATGCCGGCGTAGACGATCCCGTCGAGCACTCCGTCGAGCTCCCCGCGTCGCCACCACAGGAGCAGGAGCAGGAACAGTCCCTTGCTGGCCTCCTCGGTGACGGGGGCGACCAGCTCCAGGCCCTGCCGGTCGGTGAAGGTCACGACGAACCCACCGAGACCCTGGATCAGCAGCGCCCCGGTCGTCGCCGCGAAGCAGCCCCACAGCAGGCCGGAGGCGAGCAGGGACCGCGGCTCGGGCTCGTAGCGGTCCAGCCACAGGTAGCAGGCCACGAGCGGACCCACCGGGACCGCGGCCAGGACGGTCGCGAGCAGCACGATGCGCGGCGCCCCGGCCAGGGCCAGCACGGAGAGGATCGCCAGCGCGCCGAGGCTCACCAACACGGTCACCACCACCGTGAAGATGACGCTGTCGCGGCGCTGGGCGGGCATGAGCGGCAGCCTATCGGTGGGGCTCCGGCTCACCCCGACCCCCGGCGCGAGGTGGTCGTACAGTGGCAGGGTGAGTGAGCAGAACAGCACCGAGACCGACCAGCCGAACACGGAGTCGCACGACCCGGCCGTGCCGGAAGCGTACTCCGCGTTCATGCGCACCGGCTGGGGCGACCGCGAGCTCGACCTGCCGGTGCAGCCGGTCGCCGCCCCCGCGGCGCGACGCCGCGCACGGCTGGCCGAGGCGTTCCCCGACGAGCGGCTGGTGCTCCCGGCCGGGACCTACCAGGTCCGCGCCAACGACACCGACTACCGCTTCCGCCCGGACACCGCGCACACCTACTTCTCCGGCAACCAGACGAGCGACGCCGTGCTTGTCGTCGACGGCGGTGAGTCCGTCCTCTATGCGCGCCCGCGCTCCTCGCGCGAGACCGACGAGTTCTTCCGCGACCGCCAGTACGGCGAGCTGTGGGCCGGACGCCGGCCGTCGCTCAAGGAGATGTCGGACTCGCTCGGCCTGGAGGTCCGCCACGTCGAGGACCTGCCGAGCTTCGACGACGACCGCAAGACCCGCCACGTGAGCACCGACCCCGAGCTCGCGCGGGTGGCCTCCGAGCTGCGGCTGGTCAAGGACGACTGGGAGGTCGAGCAGCTCCAGGAGGCCTGCGACGTCACGACGCTCGGCTTCGAGGACTCGGTGCGCGAGTGGGACCGGGTGCTGGAGTTCGGGGAGCGATGGATCGAGGGGACCTTCTTCCGCCGAGCTCGCGCGATGGGCAACGACATCGGCTATGACTCGATCGTCGGTGGTGGCTCGCACGCCACGACGCTGCACTGGATCGACAACACGGGTCCGATCACCCCGGGCGAGCTGGTGCTGCTCGACATGGGGGTGGAGAACCGCTCGCTCTACACCGCCGACGTCACCCGCACGCTCCCCGTGGACGGCCGCTTCACCGACCTGCAGCGCGAGCTGTACGACCTCGTCTACGCGGCCCAGGAGGCCGGCATCGAGGCGGTGCGCCCCGGCGTGGCGTTCCGCGCCGCCCACAACGCTGCCATGGAGGTCCTGGCGCACGGCCTGGAGGACATGGGCCTCCTGCCGGTGTCAGCAGCCGAGGCGCTCGATCCCGAGAGCCGGGTCTACGCCCGCTGGACGCTGCACGGCACCAGCCACATGCTCGGCATGGACGTCCACGACTGCGGCAAGGCCGCACCGGAGTCCTATGACAAGGGCACCCTGGCCGCGGGCATGGTGCTGACCGTGGAGCCCGGGCTGTACTTCCAGGAGGACGACCTGCTCGTCCCGGAGGAGCTGCGCGGGATCGGCATCCGGATCGAGGACGACATCCTGGTGACCGCGGACGGCTACGAGAACCTCTCGGTCGCCCTGCCCCGCACGTCCTCCGACGTCGAGGAGTGGATGGGCGCGCTGCGGGCCTGAGCCCCCGCGGCGCCGACCCTCAGTGGAGGGCGATCTTGAGCAGCGCGACCAGGATGCCGAGTGCGGCTCCGGCCGCAGCGGCGCCGATCCGACCCCAGGTGTCGAGTCCACCGCGGACGCCGGCGACGTAGCTGTAGGCCGTCAGCAGCACGATCGTGGTGATCAGCGCGATCCAGGCGGCGGTGAGCAGCTCGGCTCCGAGCAGGGTGCTGACCCACAGCGCCCCGAGCGGCAGGACGGAGGCTCCGACGATCGGCCAGGTCTCGGTGAACGCGTGCCGGATCGCCGCCACCGGGTGGTGCCGGTGGGTGAGCGAGCTGCCGATGGTGACCGCGTGCAGGTGCGCGACCCAGTAGACGCCCACGGTGCCGAGGATCGCCCAGGTCAGCTGCCAGACACTGTCGGTGTGGCTTCCGGCGTACGCGATGACCGCCGCACACACGACGGTGCCGGTGATGGTGCCCTCGCCGCCGGCGACGAGGCCCAGCGGGTCTCGGCGGGTGGTCTCAGGCACCGCCGAAGGTCTCCAGCAGCGTGCTGCGCTCGGCCTCGGTCAGGTTCGTGCTGATCAGGCGGGCGTCGCGCCCGTGGAACCGCTCGCCGAGCCGGTCCAGGTCGGCGCCCTCGGTGACCGTGAACAGGGCCGAGGTTCCGGGAGTCACCTCCGTGCGGATCCGGGCCAGGTCGTCCTTGGTGATGCCCGTGCCGTCGGTGGCCTTGGCGAGCGCACCGATGCCGGCCCCCAGGACCGCACCAGCGACCGGCACGAAGAACAGCGCGCCGCCCAGGATCCCCCACAGCGCACCCCATGCGGCGCCTCGCCTGGGGCTGTCGTGGTGGTGGTCGACCGCCGGCTTGTCGGCACCGCTCGGCCAGCTCACCACCGCGTGGTCCACGATCGTGACCAGACCGTCGGACGCTGCGGAGAGCAGAGCCGACTCCGCCGCCGAGGCGCCGTCGACGTCATCGAACTTCCAGACCGTGAAGGTGGTCATCGCTTCTCCTCGTCGTGTGCTGCCGCGTCGGCGGCGAGTCCTGGAAGGGACCGTACCGCCCGACGACTGCGGCGATCGACCGAGACGCACGACACCGGCCGACTGCCGCGGATGCTGGACGACTCCGACGCGCCCTCGATCGGGTGGTGGCCCGGTAGTCTCGCCACCCCACCCAAAGCGGGTGATGTGGACATCCGGCGCCCGGTGAGAGCGTCGAGGTCACAACCATCGTGAAGGAGGACAGATGTCACAGACCGACCTGGACGTGGGACCGATCGACTACCTGGTCGTGGAGTTCCCCGGCGCCAAGCTGACGGGGGAGGCCCTGACCGCCCTTGTGGACCTGGTCGACCGAGGCATCATCCGGATCCTCGACCTGCGCGTGGCGATCGTCGACGCCAACGGCGACTTCGCCGCGGTCGCGCTCACCGATCTCGACGGAGACGGCGAGCTCGACCTGGCCGTGTTCGCGGGCGTCGAATCCGGATTGCTGGACGACGAGGACATCGCCCAGAGCGCCGGGATGGTCGGCGCAGGGGACGCGGTCGCCGTACTCTTGTACGAGAACACCTGGGCGGGACCCTTCGTCTCAGCCCTTCGCCGACAGGGCGCCGACGTCATCGCCAGCGGGCGCATCCCCGCCGACGAGGTCATCGCGGCCCTCGACTCAATGGAGGTGGGCTGACATGCCCGGTCTCATCCGCGGCGTCGCTCGCACCGCCGCAATCGCGGGGACGGCGACCGCCGTCTCCAACCGCGTCTCCCGGCGTCAGGCTGGGCGGTGGGCGGAGCAGGAGCAGCAGCAGGCCCCGCAGCAGTACGCCCAGCCTCAGTACGCCCCGCCGCCGCCCGCGCCGGCCCCGTCTGCTGAGGACGACATGATCGCCCAGCTGGAGAAGCTCGGCGGGCTGCACGACAAGGGCATCCTGACCGACGAGGAGTTCGCCGCGCAGAAGGCGAAACTGCTCGGCGGCTGACCACTCCCCCTCAGCACGACGAAGAGCCCTCCCGGACCAGGTCCGGGAGGGCTCTTTCGTCGTTCGTGGCGTTGCTCAGCCGAGCAGCTTGGCCTTGGCCTGCTGGAACTCCTCCTCGGAGATCGCGCCCTGCTCCTTGAGCTGCGCGAGACGCTCGATTTCACCCGCGGTGCTCGTCGACCCGGCGACGTTCTGCACGTAGGAGCGCATCTGGTCCTCCTGACGCGCCGCGTCGCGAGCCGCGTGCTCGCCCATCTTCTTGCCACGGGCGATCAGGTAGACGAAGACACCGATGTAGGGCAGGAAGATCACGAAGATCGTCCACAGCGCCTTGCCCCAGCCCCCGAGGTCGTCGCTGCGGAAGATGTCGCTGAACACCGTGACGAGCAGCCAGATCCAGATGAAGAACAGGAAGAACCAGAGCATCGTCCAGACGGCGCTACCGACGGTGTACTCCATGACAGTGATCACGATGTGCCTCTCAAAACGAATGGATAACGGACCGATTGTGCCCGGTGCGGGCCGGCCGGCCGGGACCGGGTCCTACCCGGCCGCGTGGCGCGGGTCCGGTCGGATCCGGGCCGCCAGTCGGCCGCCGACGCTCAGCGGTAGTGGTGGCGCTGGACGGTCAGCGCCCAGATCACGAAGCCGTTGAGCGCGATCAGGATGATCGAACCGAGCGGGTAGTGGGGCAGGGAGGCGAAGTGCGTCAGCATCGAGACGCCGGCGATGATGACGCCGGCGATCTGTCCCCAGCTCTTGCGGGTCAGGATGCCGATCGCGATCACGATCGTGATCACGGCGAGACCCAGGTGCAACCAGCCCCAGGCCGTCGGGGTGAACCGGAACAGGTAGTCGCTGCCGGCGACGTAGAAGTCCGGGTTCGCGATGGCAGCCAGTCCCTGCATCGTCCCCATGACGGCGCTGACGATCAGCACCACGCCGGCGAAGGCTCCTCCGGCGTCAGCCATGGCCCCTCGGCCCGAGTAGTCGATCTGGTTGCGGGACTCTGCATTCATGGGGTTGCCTCCTCGGCGCCGGTGGTGGTCATCATCGCGCATCGCCAGGCTCATTCGACGGAGGAACGTCCTCCGGCGGAGTCGGAAGGTCCGTGGTCGACTCCGCATCGAGGTCCGATGCTGCCTGGGCCTCGAGCTGCTCACGCTTCTTCTTCCGGGCAGCGAGCACACCCGCGACCACGGCCCCGGCCAGGATCACGGCGATGAGCAACCACCACCAGGGGGAGAGACCGCTGTCCTCGTCGTCGGTCTCCGCGCTGGCGTCCTCGCTGGGAGACGCGGTGGGGCTCTCCGTCGGCACGGCGGTCGCTGTCTCGGTCGCCGTCTCGGTGGCCGTGGCCGTGGCGGTCGCCGTGGCCGTGGCCGTGGCCGTCGCCGTGGCGGTCACCGTCTCGGTCGGCGTCGGCTGAGCCGTCGGCTCCTCGGTCGGCTCCTGCGTGGGCGTCTCGCTGGGCTCCTCGGTCGGCGACGGCGTCGACCCGTCCGTGGGCTCATCGGTTCGCGACGGGAGCGTCGGCAGGCTCCGGGTCGGGCTCGCCGTCGGCGATGGCAGGTCGTCGGGCAGGTTCTCCCCGCTGCAACCGGTGACCGCGGCCACCAGGACCGCCGTGGCGAGCACGTGGCGAAGCGTCAGCATCTCGTCCTTCCGAACCATGGGAGGAGGCCTGACGTCGTCTCGGACGCGCCCCCTCGCGGATGTGTCGCGGTCCATGCTGACGCGTCTGACAGACCGATGGCTCACCTACATCGGGTGATCACTCGCGGACGTCGAGCGTCAGCCGACCGCTCGCCCGACCGCACGGCCCGCCGTACGTCCAGAGAAGAGACAGCCACCGAGGAAGGTCCCCTCCAGTGCGTTGTAGCCCATCATCCCGCCGCCACCGAAGCCGTTGACCTCTCCTGCGGCGTAGAGGCCCGCGAACGGCGTGCCGTCGCTGCGCAGGCAGCGACCGTCCAGGTCCGTCTCGAGCCCGCCGAGGGTCTTGCGGGACAAGATGTTGAGCCGCACCGCGATCAGCGGACCCGCCTTCGGGTCCAGCAGCCGGTGAGGGGCCGCGACCCGGATCAGCTTGTCGCCGCGGTAGTTGCGCGCCCCGTGGATCGCCGTCAGCTGGGCGTCCTTGCTGAAGTCGTGGTCGAGCTCCCGGTCGCGTGCCTCGACCAGCTCCCGGATCGTCGCCTCGTCGAGGGCGGGAGCGTCCGGGTCGGCGATCTCGTTCATCCCCGCGACGAGGTCGGCGAGGGTGTCTGCGACGACGAAGTCCTCGCCGTGCTGCTTGAACGCCTCGACCGGACCGGGTGCGCCCGGCTTCACCCGCGAGAGGACGAGCCGGACGTCCTTGCCGGTCAGGTCGGGGTTCTGCTCCGAGCCGGAGAGGGCGAACTCCTTCTCGATGATCTTCTGCGTGAGCACGAACCAGGAGTAGTCGTAGCCGGTCGTACGCAGGTGCCGGAGCGTGCCGAGGGTGTCGAAGCCCGGGAAGTACGGCGCAGGCAGCCGCCTGCCGGTCGCGTCCAGCCACAGCGACGAGGGGCCCGGCAGGATCCGGATGCCGTGGTTGTCCCAGATCGGGTCCCAGTTGCGGACGCCCTCGACGTAGTGCCACATCCGGTCCGGGTTGATCACGTGCGCGCCCGCGGCCTCGGTGATGCCGAGCATCCGACCGTCCACGTGGGCCGGCACACCGGAGACCATCGTCCTCGGCGGGGCGCCCAGGCGAGCGGGCCAGCTTTTGCGGACCAGATCGTGGTTGCCCCCGATCCCGCCGCTCGTCACGATCACGGCCTGCGCCCGGACCTCGAAGTCGCCGACGCCGACGCGCGAGGTGGCGCGACCACGCTCGGCGGTCGTCGGCTCGAGCACGGTGCCGTGGACGCCGGTCACCGTGCCGCCCTCGACGATCAGCCCGTCGACCTGGTGGCGGAAGGCGAACCGGAGCCGGCCGGTCGCGGCGTGCTCGCGCACCCGGCGCTCGAACGGGTCGACCACCCCCGGACCGGTCCCCCAGGTGATGTGGAAGCGCGGCACCGAGTTGCCGTGCCCCTCGGCCCGGCCGTCCCCACGCTCGGCCCAGCCGACGAGCGGGAAGGAGCGGTGGCCCATCTCCCGCAGCCAGGACCGCTTCTCACCGGCGGCGAAGTCGACGTACGCCTCCGCCCAGGCCCGGGGCCAGCGGTCCTCGGCACGGTCGAACTGCGCGCTGCCGAGCCAGTCCTGCATCGCCAGGTCGCGAGAGTCCTTGATGCCCATCCGACGCTGCTCGGGGCTGTCGACGAAGAAGAGGCCCCCGAGGCTCCAGAAGGCCTGGCCTCCCAGCGACTGCTCCCCCTCCTGCTCGAGCAGGACGACCGACCGGCCGGCGTCCGCGACCTCGGCAGCCGCGGCCAGCCCGGCCAGGCCCGCACCGACGACGACGACGTCTGCCGGGATCACCTGGCACCACGTCCCCGAGTCGACGCCCGGCGCGCGAGCGGTCGAGCACGCTCAGCTTCTGTCGGCGTGTCTGTCATCGTGGGCAGCTCCGGATGCGATGGAAGCATGACGGATGGGAACGTAGCCCATCTCGCAGTCGACCCACCTACGGAGGCCACCATCCATGGCGAACTACGCGGACTTCCAGCTCGGCCTCTACTTCGCGGGTCTGGCCGGCGACCTCCCGCCGTACCCGCTCACCTTCAGCGGCCTCGAGGAGGCGGCGAAGGAGAAGATGGAGCACCGACTCTGGGACTACGTCGCGGGCGGTGCCGGCGACGAGCACACCCAGCGCGGCAACGTGGCGGCCTTCGCCCGCTGGGGGATCCTGCCGCGGATGCTGGCCGGTGCCGCTGAGCGCGACCTGTCCGTTGAGCTGTTCGGGCACCGCTACCC
>JBAWHI010000314.1:0-5908 GCA_049593675.1 Nocardioides sp. | reverse complement strand
CCTCAGCGACGCGCCCGACGCCGTCGTCCGGCCCGGCAGCCACGACGAGGTCGCCGCGGTGCTCGCGATCGCGGTCGAGCACCACCTCGCCGTCGTCCCGTTCGGTGGCGGCACCTCGGTCACGGGGGGTCTCGTCGCCGCTCGTGCGGGGTACGCCGGCGTGTTCAGCCTCGACCTGATGCGGATGAAGCGGCTGATCGCGGTCGACCACCAGTCGATGACCGCCATCCTCGAGCCCGGCCTGCGCGGGCCGGAGGCCGAGGCGCTGCTCGCGGCCGAGGGGCTGACCCTCGGCCACTACCCGCAGTCCTTCGAGTACGCCTCGATCGGTGGCTTCGCCGCCACCCGATCCAGCGGGCAGTCCAGCGCCGGCTACGGGCGCTTCGACGCCCTGGTCGTGGGCCTCGCCGTGGCCACGCCGCGGGGTCGGATCGACCTCGGGAGCGCACCGGCCAACGCCGCCGGCCCCGACCTGCGCCAGCTGTTCCTCGGCTCCGAGGGCACCTTCGGCGTGATCACGGCCGTCACGGTCCGGGTCCGGAAGCTGCCCGCCGTCAAGGTCTACGAGGGCTGGCGCTGGGCGTCCTTCGCCGACGGGGCCGCCGCGATGCGCACCCTCGCGCAGTCCGGCCTGCTGCCCACCGTGCTCCGCCTCTCCGACGAGGCCGAGACGGCGATCAACCTCGCCGACCCGGCCGCGATCGGCAGCTCGGGCGCGACCGGCTGCTTGATGATCACCGGGTTCGAGGGCGAGCCCGACGCGGTCGAGGCGAAGCGCGCCGCGGTCACCGCCGTGCTCGCCGGCCTCGGCGGCGAGAGCGCCGGCACCGCGCCGGGGGAGAAGTGGGCGCACGGACGCTTCGACGCGCCGTACCTCCGCGACTCGATGCTCGACGCCGGGATCCTGGTCGAGACCGTGGAGACCGCCACCTTCTGGTCCAACGTGGAGCGGCTCTACGCCGACGTGCAGTCGGCGCTGACCGAGGCACTCGGGGAGCCGGCGATCGTGCTGTGCCACCTCTCCCACGTCTACGAGACCGGCTGCTCGCTGTACTTCACCGTCGCCGCCAAGGAGTCGGCCGACCCGTTGCCGCAGTGGGAGCGGGCGAAGGTCGCCGCGAGCGACGCGATGATCGCCGCCGGGGCGACGATCACCCACCACCACGCGGTCGGCACCGACCACAAGCCGTGGCTCGCGCAGGAGATCGGCCCGCTCGGCGTCTCGGTGCTCCGCGCCGTCAAGGCCGACCTCGACCCGACCGGGATCCTCAACCCGGGGGTGCTGATCCCGTGAGCCCGGGCCGGGACGCGCCGCGCTCGTTCACGTTCCTGGTGAACCCGTCGTCGGGCGGCGGCGCCGCGCCGGGAGCGGTGGTGCCGGTCGCACGGCTGCTGCGCGAGGCCGGCGCGACCGTCGACGTCACCTACTCGCCCGGCCCGCACGCGATGGTCGCGCTCGTCGACGAGGCGGTCGGTCGCGGCGACGTGGTGGTCTCGGTCGGCGGCGACGGCATGCTCTCCTCGCTCGCCGGCCTGGTCTCGGCGCGCGAGGGCACCCTGGGGGTGCTGCCCGCGGGCCGTGGCAACGACTTCGCCCGGATGCTCGGCCTGCCCGACGAGCCGGCCGACCAGGCGCGGCTGCTGCTCTCCGGCGGCATCCGCTCCGTCGACCTGCTGGCGGCGACGATCGGCGGTGCCCGGCGGGTCGTGGCGGGGTCGGTCTACGCCGGCGTCGACGCCCGGGCCGCCGAGCTGGTCGACCGCGCCACCTGGCTCCCGCGCCAGCTGCAGTACCCCTACGCCGCACTCCGCGCGCTGGCGGCGTACCAGCCCGGGCGCTACCGCGTCGCCGTCGACGGCATCGAGCAGGAGTACGCCGCCGCGACGGTCGTCGTGGCCAACTCGGCCTACTACGGCAAGGGCATGCAGATCGCGCCGCCCGCCTCGGTCGAGGACGGCGTGCTGGACGTGGTCGTCATCGAGGCCGCCGGCCGGATCGCGCTGATGCGCTCGCTGCCGAAGGTCTACGACGGCTCCCACGTCGCGCTGCCCGAGGTCACCGTGCTCTCGGGCAAGCGGGTGGAGCTGCGCGGCACCTCCCGCTCGGCCATCGCCGTCGGCGCCGACGGCGAGCCGCTCGGCCCGCTGCCTCAGCTCGGTGCCGTCCCGGCCACCATCGAGATCGTCCCCGGGGCGCTGCTGGTGATCGGCTGAGTCGGCGTGCGTCGGCGTGCGTCGGCGTGCGCGGGTCGGAGCGCGGTGGCCAGCGCGGCTGTAACGCGGGGTTATGGCTTCTAGGGACCCGAAATTTCGGGTGACCAGAAGCCATAACCCCGCGTTACATGCCCAGCGCCCAGACCATCAGCTCGGTCGGCACCGCCGCGGTGACCGCGTGGCCGGGCTCGTCGAGGATCCGCAGGGCGTCGCCGTCGATGAGCGGCTCGGCCAACGAGAACCGCTGCAGCGCGCCGCGGGCGACGAAGACGTGCTGGCGCGGTGCGTCCGGGAGCGTGACGGTCTCGTCGGCTCCGAGCCGCGCGACCAGGAGCTGGGAGCTGCCGACGGTGACGACCGGGGTCAGCTCGCCGGGGGTGAGGGAGATCGGCGTGATCGAGTACGCCGGCGGCGTACCCGTCTGCTCGGGGGTCAGCCAGGCCTGGATGAAGCGCACCTGGCCCTCGGGCCCGGCGATCTCGGCGTGGGTGACGCCGGAGCCGGCCGAGAGCACCTGCACCTCGCCCGCCCGGACGGTGGCGGTGCGGCCCTCGGAGTCGGTGTGCCGGAGCGAACCCGTCAGCACCCAGGTGACGATCTCGACATCGCGGTGCTCGTGGTCCGCGAAGCCGGCGCCGGCCTTGAGCCGGTGGTCGTCGTGGCACACGAGCGGCCCGAACGAGACGTTCTCCGGGTCGTAGTGCGGCCCGAACGAGAACGAGTGGCGGGTGAAAAGTTGCTCGCCGCGGGTCAGGTAACGCCCCGTTCCCCGGCGGATCTCCACACTCATCTGCATGATTGTGCCTGTGGCACTTCCCCAGCTCCCGCCCGGCTTCCGTTTCGGGGCCAGCACCGCGTCGTACCAGATCGAGGGCGCCGCCACGGAGGACGGCAAGGGCCCCAGCATCTGGGACACCTTCACCGCCCAGGAGGGGCGGATCCACGGTGGCGACACCGGCGACGTGGCGTGCGACCACTACCACCGCTACGCCGAGGACGCCGCGCTGATGAAGCAGCTCGGCATCGACGGCTACCGGTTCTCGCTGTCGTGGCCCCGCATCCAGCCGACCGGCGCCGGCGCGCCGAACGAGAAGGGCCTGGACTTCTACGACCGGCTCATCGACGAGCTGCTCGCGAACGACGTGCAGCCGATGGTGACGCTCTATCACTGGGACCTGCCGCAGGCGCTCGAGGACGACGGCGGCTGGTTGAACCGTGACACGGCCGACCGGTTCGCCGACTACGCCGCGATCGTGGGGGAGCGGTTCGTCGACCGGGTCGAGCACTGGATCCCGGTCAACGAGCCCAACGTCGCGATGATGATGGGCTACGCGACCGGCATGCACGCACCGGGCCGTCAGCTGATGTTCGACGCGCTGCCGGTGGCCCACCACCTGCTCCTCGGGCACGGGCGGGCCGCCGTCGCGCTGCGGGCCGCCGGAGCCGCGTCGGTCGGCTGCGCCAACAACCACGCCCCGATGTGGCCGGCGTCCGACGACGAGGCCGACGTGGGCGCGACCAAGCTCTTCGACGCGCTGTGGAACGGCATGTTCACCGAGCCGATGCTGCTCGGCCGCTACCCGGCCGACCTGCAGCCGCTCGTGGACGGCATCGCCCAGGACGGCGACCTGGCCGTGATCCGCCAGCCGCTCGACTTCTACGGCGTCAACTACTACAACCCGTTCAAGGTCGGCGCCGCCCGCGAGGACGCCGAGATGCCCTTCGAGTTCCGCGAGCTGGTGGGCTATCCGGTCACGGACTTCGGCTGGCCGGTCGTGCCCGACGCGCTGCGCGAGTGGCTGATCACCCTGCGCGCGCGCTACCGGGCTGCGCTCCCGCCGATCTTCATCACCGAGTCCGGGTGTGCCTACAACATGGGCCCCGACGAGCACGGCGTCGTCGACGACCAGCCGCGCATCGACTACCTCGACGCCCACCTGCGCGCGATCGCCACCGCGGCCCAGCGCGGCGTCGACGTCCGCGGCTACTACACGTGGTCGCTGATGGACAACTTCGAGTGGGCCGAGGGCTTCAGCCAGCGCTTCGGGCTCGTGCACGTCGACTACGACACCCAGGTCCGCACGCCCAAGCGCTCGTTCCAGTGGTACGCCGACGTGATCGCCGCCCAGATGAACTCGCTCGGCTGACCCGACTCAGTAGCTGTGCCGCACGGCCATCGTCGCGCGGACCCGCTCCTCGTCGAACTCCTCACCGAGCCAGGTGAACAGGCCGCGGAGCACGGTCGGGTCGGCGACGTAGTCGTCGTAGTGGACCCGGTACGCCGCGTCGCCGAGCGACTCCGCGAGCGAGAGGATGCCGCGCTCGATGTCGTCGAGCTGCGCCGCCTTCTCCTCGTTCTCGGCCCACCACTTGCTCTGCCGCACGTCGTCGAGGTTGCGCGTGTTGACCACGAACCGGGCGCCCGGGAACACCTCGCGCATCCAGGCGACGTAGTCCGCCACGTCGGGCTGGTCCCAGCGGATCTCCTTGAAGCCGGTGACGCGGGTGTCCTCCTCGGGACGCAGCACGGTGTCGGTCGCGAGCCGCCGGATCTGTCGCACCGCCTTCGCCTGCGGGTAGCCGCCGATCCCGTAGAACGGGTGGGTCGGCCGGCGCAGTCGGCGCTTGGGCGCGCGGGCGCTGTGGGTCCGCATCGTCTGGTCGAACTGGAACAGGTGGTGCAGCGCGCTCCAGTTCTCGCCCCGGATCAGATAGCCGGGCAGCGAGTTGAGCAGCCCCATGAGGAGGGTCGAGCCGGACCGGCCGTAGGTGACCACGAAGACGTACTCCAGCTCCCGGGGCGGCATGGCCCGGAGTTTAGGCCGCCTCGCCGTGAGGCGCGCCACCTCGGCCCCGTCCCAGGCCCCGGACGGTCCACCCGGCGGCCCGCCAGGCGTCGGCGTCGAGCCGGTTGCGCCCGTCGATGACCAGTTGACGACGCACGATGCCGCCCAGCAGGTGCGGGTCGACCTCGCGGAACTCCGGCCACTCGGTGAGGTGCAGCAGCAGGTCGGCGTCGCGAGCGGCCGCGAGAGCGGTCTCGGCGTAGTCGAGGGTCGGGTACATGGCGCGGGCGGTGTCCATCGCCTTCGGGTCGTAGACCGACACGAGGGCGCCGCGCAGGTGCAGGTGGCCCGCGATCGAGAGCGCCGGGGAGTCGCGGACGTCGTCGCTGTGCGGTTTGAACGCCGCCCCCCAGATCGCGACCCTGGTCCGGGCGACCGAGCCACCGAGCATGGTGGTTGCGATCTGGACCACCCGCTCACGCTGGCGCAGGTTGATGTCGTCGACCTGGCGCAGGAAGGACATCGCGTCCTCGACGCCCAGCTCCCCGGCGCGGCTCAGGAACGCGCGGATGTCCTTGGGCAGACAGCCGCCGCCGAAGCCGACCCCGGCGTTGAGGAACTTCCGGCCGATACGGTCGTCGTGGCCGATCGCGTCGGCGAGGTCCACGACGTCGGCGCCGGCGGCCTCGCACACTTCGGCGATCGCGTTGACGAAGGAGATCTTGGTGGCGAGGAAGGCGTTCGCCGATACCTTCACCAGCTCGGCGGTCGCGAAGTCGGTGACCACGATCGGAATGCCGGTCGCGAGGATCGGCGCGTAGAGCTCGCGCAGCACCCCGACGGCGCGATCGGAGGCGACGCCGAGGACGAGCCGGTCCGGGCGCAGGGTGTCCTCGACCGCGAAGCCC
>JBAWHI010000313.1:0-7641 GCA_049593675.1 Nocardioides sp. | reverse complement strand
CCGCGGTCTCGCCGGCGAAGAGCTTCGACATCGAACCCTCGGCCTGCTCGAACCGCTTGCCCTGGCGGGCCATCCACGCCGCCCGCCACACCAGCAGCCGCGACGCCTCGATCGACGTGGCCATGTCGGCCAGCTTGAAGGCGATCGCCTGGTTCTCGATGATCGCCTTGCCGAACTGCTCGCGGGTCCTCGCGTAGTCCAGGGCGACCTCGTACGCCGCGCGCGCGATGCCGATCGCCTGGGCGGCGACCGCAGGGCGGGTCCGCTCGAAGGTCGCCATCGACGCGTTGCCGCGCGCCCCACCACCCTCACGTGCACGGGCGAGGCGGGCGTCGAGCTTCTCCTTGCCCCCGAGCAGGCACCGCCCCGGGACCCGGACGCTGTCGAGGACCACCTCGGCGGTGTGCGAGGCCCGGATGCCGTGCTTGTGGAACTTCTGCCCCTGGCTGAGGCCCTTGGTTCCTGGCGGCACCACGAACGACGCCTGGCCGCGGGTGCGCAGGTCGGGGTCGACGACCGCGGTCACGACGTGCACGTCGGCGATGCCGCCGTTGGTCGCCCAGGTCTTGGTGCCGTTGAGCACCCACTCGTCGGTGGCCTCGTCGTAGATCGCGCGGGTGCGCATCGCGCCGACGTCGGAGCCGGCGTCGGGCTCGGAGGAGCAGAACGCGCCGAGCTTGAGGTCTCCGGGGCTGCCGTACATGGCGGGGATCCACTCGGCCGCCTGCTCGTCGGTGCCGTTGGCCCGGACCCCGGCCGCGGCGAGCGTGGTGCCCACGATCGAGAGGCCGATGCCGGCGTCGCCCCAGAACAGCTCCTCCATCGTGATCGGGAAGCCGAGGCCGGTCTCATCGAGCGCCTGGGTCGCGGTGAAGTCCAGCGAGTAGAGGCCGACCTCGGCCGCCTCCTGCACCACCGGCCAGGGGAACTCCTCCCTCTCGTCCCACTCCGCGGCCGCGGGGCGGACCACGTCGGAGGCGAACCGGTGCACCCAGTCGCGGAGGTCGAGGTGGTCCTGGCCGAGCTCGAACGACGTCGTCACGGGCTCAGGCTAGCGACTGCGTCGTCGTGAACCGCCCGGCGATCCGTCCGCCCCCAGGTCCCGTGCCACTCCTTCGGGTGGTCGGACCCGTCCGGCCGGGCCATGGTCAGGATGCCGGGCCGCTCCTTGACTGGGAGGAGCAGCCCGGCCCCCGGGCCCCTCACCACACGGAGACCCCATGAAACGTCCCAGCCCGCTCGCGGTCGTCGCGCTCGTCGTCGCCCTGTTCGCACTCGTCGCCTCGCTCGGGGGCGTCTCCTACGCCGGCAAGCTGATCACCGGCAAGGACGTCAAGAACGGCTCCCTGACGGGTGCCGACGTGAAGAACGGCTCGATCAAGTCCGCCGACCTCGCCCCGGGCACGGCGCCTCGGATGGCCACCGTGCGGATCCCGGCGGCCACTGGCGGAGCCACGTACGACGCGGCCCGCGCCGCGGCACCCGCGAAGGTGCTCTACACCGCTGGGACGCTGAGCGTCTACGCGAAGTGCTTCGTCGACCCCGGTGGCCCCGCGACGTATGCCGAGGTCTACATCAAGACCAAGAAGGATCGGGCCATCTTCGACTCGGACTCGGACGACGCCGCGGGGCCGGACGCCGACGACTACCTGAACAAGAACACCGACGAGGTCGACCGCGAGGTCATCTCCACGTCGGCGGGGCCCGACAGCTCCGACTTCTACGGCAACCACTCCACCGACTTCCACGCGGTGGGACCGGACCGGGTCGCCATCTCCGGTCTGATCAGCGTCGGGGCGAAGCACGGCACCATCGAGGGCGGCAACGGACCCTGGGGTGCCGGCGACGCCTGCCTGGTGACCACCAACCTCATCCACGACTGAGCCCGTCCCTGAGCGGCGCCGCGCCGAGACCCCGCGGCGCCGCCCGGGTGCGCCGCAGCGGAACAGGTTCTACTGTGCAGACATGACGGCCGTCGCACCGACCGTGCACGAGCTGCCCACGCCTGCGCGGGGTCTGCCGATCATCGGCCGCGGCCTGGAGTACGCCCGTGACCCGATCGCGCTGTTCCACCGGCAGTGGGAGGACTACGGCCCGGTCTCCCCGATGAGCATGGTCGGCGGCGAGCCGTGGGTGATGCTCCTCGGACCGGACGCGTGCGAGGTGGCGCTGCGCAACGCCGACAAGGCCTTCGCGAACGGTCCGGCCTGGACCTTCCTGGTGGGGCCGTTCTTCGGGCGCGGCCTGATGTTCCTCGACTTCGAGGAGCACCACCTCCACCGGCGGATCATGCAGCAGGCCTTCACCCGCGCGCGGCTCGAGGCCTACACGGTCGCGATGCACACGGCGATCGCGCGCGGCCTGGAGCAGTGGGAGCCCCGGGACGGCTTCCAGGCCTACTGGGCCCTCAAGGACCTCACCCTCGGCATCGCGACCGAGACGTTCATGGGCGGCGCCGAGCACACGACGCCCGAGGAGATGGCGCGGGTCAACCGGGCCTTCATCGCGTGCGTGCAGGCGGCCGCGTCGATCGTGCGCCACGACGTGCCGTTCACCCGCTGGCACCGAGGCATGAGGGGCCGCCGGGTCCTGGAGAGCTTCGTCCGCAGCTACCTGCCGTCACGGCGCGCCACCGCCTCCGACGACCTGCTCTCGGTCCTGTGCCACATCGAGTCCGACGACGGCGAGCGGTTCAGCGACGACGACGTCGTCAACCACATGATCTTCTTGATGATGGCCGCGCACGACACCTCGACGTACACCCTCTCGGTGATGCTGGAGAAGCTCGGTCAGCACCCCCAGTGGCGCGACCGGTGCCGCGCCGAGGCGCGGGAGCTCGCGGACCGGGTCGGCGACGCCCCGTCGCTGACCGACCTCGACAGCCTGACCTCGATCGACCTGGTGATGAAGGAGTGTCTGCGGCTGCGCCCGCCGGTGCCGGTGGTGCTGCGCAAGACGGTCAAGGACACGGTCGTGCTCGGCACCCGGATCCCGCAGGGCACCTACGCCACCGTCGGCCTGCAGTTCAGCCACCTGATGCCGGAGCTGTGGACCGACCCGGAGGCCTTCGACCCCGAGCGGTTCGGCGCCGAGCGGCGCGAGGACCGCTCGCACCGCTACGCCTGGGAGCCCTTCGGCGGCGGCGTGCACAAGTGCCTCGGGCTCCACTTCGCCGGCGCCGAGGTCAAGGCCTTCCTCCAGCGCTTCCTGCTGGACTTCGACTGGTCGGTCGACCCGTCCTACGTCGCCCCGCTCAACAACCACTCGTTGCCGTTCCCGAAGGACGGTCAGCCGATCGACCTGCGTCGGCGCTGAAAGGCGCGGCCCCACCGGCCGGTCGCCGGCGAGGCCGCCGTGCCCTCCGCGGACGCCCGAGCCCGCCCCGGTCCACCGGGACGGGCTCAGGACTCAGCTCGAGCGCCGGTGCTCAGCGCAGCGGGTTGCCGGTCCTGCTGTTGACGCACAGGATGCCGAGGTCGACCTTCGACGTGCCGCCGCTGTTGAAGAAGCGGAAGACGCGGGTCTTGGGCCGCGGCTCCATGCCGAGGAACCAGGTGGTGTGCGGGTGATGCAGGTAGAACGCACCCACCATCGCCTTGTGACCGGATCGGGAGGCGGACTTCTCGTCGCAGGAGAACTGGACGTCCTGGGGACTCCCCGACGAGATCGACTTGGTGTTGGCGCCCTCCGATGCGAGCGGCAGGTGCCTCATCTTGATCGCGTGCTGGTGGTGGGAGCCGAAGCCGTTCGCGGCAGCGACCTTCCGGTCGATGCACTTGCCGTAGAAGTCGACGTCCGCCGCGGTGGTGCTGTTGAAGATCCAGCGCCACGACCTGCCGTTCTCCAGGGGGTGGCTCGCCGCCAACCGAGTCGTGCCGCTGTTGATCTTGAAACCCGGGGCGACGAAGAACTGGGTGGGCGAACAGGTGAGGGAGGCGTGGTAGCCCCCGCCCAGTCCGACCGCCTGGTCGGGCGCTGCCGCGTCGGACCAGGACGTGTCGGTCGTCTTGATGCGGTGCGCGTGCCCGTTGCGCTCGGTCTTGGCCTCGATGCACGTGATGTAGGCCTTCAGCTGCGCGTCGCCGTAGGCGAGGTTCTCGAACTTGAAGGCCCAGCTGTTCGAGGAGCTGGCGTAGGAGTGGTGGACGAAGACGTCGCGCGCGTCGTTGTACGCCCCACCGGTGTACGAGCCCGGGAAGTCCTCGTCGTCGTCAGGGTCGACCGGGTCGGGGTTGTACTGGTCGACGCTGCTGACCTTCCACATGCCGTCCAGGACGCTGTCGCTGCCGCGGCAGCTGAGCGAGGTGCTCGTCACCTGGCCGGAGGGGCTGTGGTCCCCGCCGCCGGCGAGCCTGATGTCCCTCTCGATCTTGTACATCGTCACGTCGTGCTTGTGCTTCCACGAGCGCGCCTCGGCGGGAGCAGTGGTCGTGGCGACGACCAGGAGGGGGGCGACGATGGCCCCCACCGCGAGGGCGACGAGCTTGCGATAACGGGCGTGAGCCGTCATGACGACGATCTCCTTGCTGACAGGAAACGGGTGGTGAGCACGTCGCCCGAGAACGTGCCCCCGGTCCCCCCGGTCCGGTTCACCGCCAGGCTAGGACGGCTCGCAGGCCCCGGCCGAACTGGTCTATCCCGATGGTCTATGCCCGTGGTCTAGGCCATCGGTCCAGATGTCCGGTGCCTAGCGGGCCAGCCAGGCGGCGTACGCGTCGAAGGTGTAGGGCCGCCCGAGGAAGTCGGCGACCAGGTCGGCCGCGTCGCGCGAGCCGCCCGGGGCGAGCACCCGGTCCCGGTAGCGCGTGGCCACCGTCGGCTCGAAGAGATCGTCGGGATCGAACGCGGAGAACAGGTCCTTCGCGATCACCAGCGACCACATGTAGGTGTAGTAGGCCGAGGAGTAGCCGCCGAGGTGTCCGAAGCTGGCGAACATGTGGGTGTCGGCGATGTAGGGGAAGGGCGAGTACCGCTCCTGCAACGCCCGCATCGCAGCAGTGAGGTCGTCGGGCCGATCGGTGTGGAACCAGTAGGACATCGCTGCGTAGAACATCTGGGTGCGCGCCTGGTAGCCCTTGCCGAAGTCGTCGGCCGCCCGCATCCGCTCCACCAGGTCGGCGGGGATGGGCTCCCCCGACGGGGAGACCGCGAAGGACCGCAGCACCTCGGCGTCCCAGGCCCACTCCTCGAGCATCTGGCTGGGCGCCTCGACGAAGTCCCACTCGGTCGCGACGCCGGCGAACCGGGTCCACTCGCCCGCGCCCGCCAGCACGTGGTGCACGAGGTGGCCGAACTCGTGGAAGAGCGTGACCACGTGGTCGTGCTCCATCAGGCCTCGGGAGAAGTTGCAGACCAGGACGCCTTCGGCGAGCTGCCGACCGGCAAGGCCGTCGGCCAGGGTGAACTGCGCCGCGTGCTTGTACTTGCCCTCCCGCGGGTGCAGGTCGAGGTAGATCCGCCCGATCCTGTGCCCCTCGCGCAGCACGTCGTAGGCCGTCACCTCCTCGTGCCACACCGCGGCCTCCGGCAGCGGCTCGTACGTCAGCCCGAACAGCCGGCCGGTCACGTCGAGCAGGCCTTGGCGGACGGCGGAGAAGTCGAAGTAGGTGCGGACCTGCTGCGCGTCGACGTCGTGCCGCTCCTGACGGACCAGCTCCTCGTAGTAGAGGGAGTCGGCAGTGTCGATCTCCGTGGCGCCGGGGACATCGCGGCGGAAGCGCTCCAGGAGCAGATCGAGGTCGCGGCGCATCGGCTCCTCGGCCGCGGCGGCGATGCGATCGATGAACGCCGGGATCGCCGGGCCGTCCTCGATCATCTTCACGTCGGCGTCGTACGACGCCCAGTCGCGGTAGCCCACCAGGGTCGCCAGCTCGGCGCGGAGCTCGAACATCTCGCGCAGCAACGGCTCGTTGTCGGGCCAGCCGCGCCGGAGGAACGCCACCGTCACGTCGCGGCGCACGCCCGCGTCCCGCGCGAACATCCGCACCGGCACCGCGTCGGGGTAGTCGGTCGTGACCGTCACCAGGCCGTCCTCGCCGGCCGGGTGCGCCTCCAGCCAGTCCTGCGGGAGGCCGTCGAGCCGCTCCGGCGCGACCCGGACCGTCCGGACGTCGTCACGGATCGTGCGGCCGAACTCCTGACCGACCTCGGTCAGCCGCTCGTTGATCCGGGTCAGCCGGGCCCGGGTCTGGTCGTCGCGGTCCACGCCCGCGCGTCGGAAGTCGTCGACGGTCTTGGTCAGCAGCCGCTCGGCCGCCGGGTCCAGTCCGGTCGGGTCCGCGGCCGCGAACGCCTCGAACAGCGCCTGGTCCTGCCGCAGCCAGGTGACGTAGCGGTCGACCTCCACCTCGGCCTGCTCGCAGGCCGAGCGCACCGCCTCGTGCGGGTGGACGTTGGCGAGCAGCGACGCGACCGCGGCCACGTTGGCGAGCTCTCGCGACAGCTCGTCCCAGGCGCCCAACAGCTCGCCGGCGGTGGCCGGCGGCGCGCTGCGCAGTCCCTCGGCGATGCGGCGTGCCGTCGCCAGGCCCTCGCGGGCGCGGCTCTCGACCCAGGGCTGCGCCTCGTCGGCCGTCGGGAGGTCGAGAGGCTCCACCGGATCGCTCATGGCGCCAGGGTGCCACGCCGGCGGGAGAGGTAGACGCGCTCGGCCGGGTTCTCGGTCGCGTCGATCGCCGCGTCGTACGCCGCCCGCGCCTCGGCGCTGCGGCCCAGCCGCCGGAGCAGGTCGGCACGCGTCGCGTGCCAGGCGTGGTAGGTCCTCAGCCCGGGCTGACCCTCGCCGAGCCGGTCCACCTCGGCGAGCGCGACCTCGGGACCGTCGAGCTCGGCGACCGCGACCGCCCGGTTGAGCGCGACGATCGGGGTCGGCGCCACGGTGTGGAGCTGCGAGTAGAGCGTGGCGATCTGCTCCCAGTCGGTGGCCGCAGCATCGGGGGCATCGGTGTGCACGGCATTGACCGCGGCGAGCAGCTGGTACTGCCCGGGGCGGCCCCGAGCCAGGCACTCCCGGACCAGGTCGTGGCCCTCGGCGATGAGCGCGCGGTCCCAGCCACCGCGGTCCTGGTCGCGCAGCGGCACCAGCTCGCCCCCGGCGACGCGGGACTCGCGCCGCGACTCGGTCAGCAGCATCAGCGCCAACAACCCCGCGACCTCCGGCTCGTCGGGCAGGAGCACGCGCAGGGTCCGGCCGAGCCGGATCGCCTCGCCCGACAGGTCCTCGCGCACCGACTCCTCGCCGGAGCTCGCGAGGTAGCCCTCGTTGAAGACGAGGTAGACGACCGCCAGCACCGCCGCGAGCCGGGGCGTCAGGTCCTCGGCCTCCGGCACGCGATAGGGGACCTTCGCGTGCTTGATCTTCCGCTTCGCGCGGGTGATGCGCTGCGCCATCGTGGTCTCGGGCACGAGGAACGCCTGCGCGATCTCGGCCACCGACAGGCCCCCGAGCAGCCGGAGGGTCAGCGCGACCCGGGCCTCGGGGGCAAGGGCCGGATGGCAGCAGGTGAAGATCAGCCGGAGCCGGTCGTCCTCGACGACGCCCACCGGCTCGTGGTTGCCGGCCTCCGCTTGGTTCTCCGGAGAGATCATCAGTGCCGCCTGGTGCTTGGCGTCCCGGCGCGACTCGCGTCGGATCCGGTCGAT